>JBJOMF010000242.1:0-8572 GCA_046052505.1 Bacteroidota bacterium
TTTTGCCAGAAACCGTGCTGCGGACTCAGGAACGCTCCCATAGGTGGCACCGGGCCCCACGACATATTCAGGGCGACGATCAGGGCGCCAGTGAATAGAGCGGATATCGATAAAGGAATAAGACGCATACATGAAAAATGATAGTGAAAGATAGGAAGGAAACGTGAAAGGCCCGAGGGCTCATTGCTCCCTACCCGACAGCATGGGAACGAATGAGAACCGATCGAAGGTCTCCTGATGCAGCTGGCCATCCACCCCCTTGGTGATGCGAAGCATCTGCTGCGTATCACCGGTACCCAGCGGAATCACCATCATACCGCCCACGCGCAACTGTTCGATGAGTTTGGGCGGTACCTCGGGTGCGGCAGCGGTAATGAGCACCCGGTCAAACGGAGCGAACGTGGGCAAGCCCTCAAAGCCATCGCCGTAAAACAATTTGAGATAGGGGTATTTCTTGAGTAAGGCAAAGCCCTGATTGGCATCGTAGAGCTTTCGCTGCCGTTCGATCGTAAACACCTGGGCACCCATTTCGGCCAGAACCACCGCCTGGTAGGCGCTGCCGGTACCCACTTCCAGTACTTTCATAAAGGGGTGCACCTGCAAAAGGGAGGTCTGGTAGGCGACCGTATACGGTTGGGAGATCGTCTGCCCCTCCCCTATAGGAAAAGCCCGGTCCTCATAGGCAACTTCATCAAAGGCCGAATCCAGAAAGAAGTGACGGGGTACGGCCAGCATGGCATCGAGCACACGGTCCTCCGTGATGCCTTTGTCCTGCAGGGACTGTACAAGCTTTTTCCGGAGGCCTTTATGTCGGTAACTGTCTTCAGCGGGTCGCATGGGTATTCAGGGGTTGAAGCAGGAATTCATTCCAGTTTGAGATCGGCGATGATGTCCTGTATCCGGATGCCGAGCATCCGGTCCGTCGCTGCATAGTCTGCAGCAGAAGCCAGAGGTGCCCGGACCGAAAAATAAAATTTGATCTTGGGTTCCGTGCCGCTGGGACGGGCCGAGATGACGGAACCGTCCGCCAGCACGAACTGAAGTACGTTGGATGCGGGCAGATCGATCGGCCACTCGGAGCCGGTCGGAAGGTCCCGCCCCTTCCGCAGCCTGTAGTCGAGCAGTTGCACGACATCCGATCCGCCGATGGACCGGGGTGTGTGGGTCCGGAACGCATCCATCATGGCCGCGATCTGTTGTTGACCGTCCATTCCTTTCCGGGTGATCGATACCAGGTGCTCCTTGTACAGTCCGTGCTGCACATACAGTTCGATCAACTTGTCGTAAAGGCTGCGCCCATTGTCCTTTTCATAGGCCGCCATCTCACACAACAGGGCTACGGCGCTGATCCCGTCCTTGTCGCGGATCCGGTCACCGATCATGAGGCCGAAACTCTCCTCGCCACCGATGATGTACCGCTCCGTTCCCTCACGCTGGCGGATCTGCTCGGCGATCCATTTGAAGCCCGTGAGCACCCGGTAACAGCGAACCCCATTCGCTCTGGCGATGGCATCGATCATCGGTGTGGTGACGATGGTCGTGATGACCATATCCGTCGAACCGCTGATCCCCTTCTTCTTCCGAGCCTCGGTGAGGTAATTGAACGCGAGCGCGGCCGTCTGGTTTCCGTTCAACAACGCCCAACGACCTCCGGGGTCCTTTACCCCGATGGCTACCCGGTCGGCATCCGGGTCGGTACCGCAGAGAATATCCGCATCCAGCTGTTCGGCCAACCGGAGACCCAGGCCCATGGCCTCGCTCTCCTCCGGATTGGGGTATACGACCGTCGGGAAATCGCCATCCGGCTCCATCTGCTCCTTTACGATATGGACATCCGTGAACCCAAAAGCCTTCAGCACCGGCGGCACCAGCCGGATCCCCGTTCCGTGGATCGAGGTATATACGACCCGGAGATCGGACTGCCTGGCTATGACCTCGGGATACACACTCAGACTCCGTACCATGGCGATATAGCGCGCATCCATCTCGCTGCCGATGGGTATGATATTTTCCTCCCCGCCAGTCCAATTGACATCATCGGCAGATGCGATCTTCTCGACCTCGGAAATCACGTTACGGTCGTGCGGCGGCACCAGCTGCGATCCGTCGTTCCAGTACGCCTTGTACCCGTTGTATTCTTTCGGATTGTGGGAGGCTGTGCAGACCACGCCGCCCTGGCAACTGAGCTCCCGGATGGCGAAAGAGAGTTCCGGTGTGGGCCGCATGTCCTCGAATAAGAACACCCGGATGCCGTTGGCCGCAAACACTCCGGCGGCCGTTTCTGCGAAAAAGCGACTATTATTCCGGCTGTCGTACGCTATGGCCACCCGGACCTCGCCGGGAAAACAAGCCTTTAGATAGTTTGCATAGCCCTGGGTCGCCATGCCTACGGTGTACTTGTTCATGCGATTGGTACCCACACCCATGAGGCCCCTGAGCCCGCCGGTTCCGAATTCGAGGTTTCGATAAAACGCATCGGCCAGTTCGTCCGGGTCATTTTGCTGCAAGGCCCGGATGGTTGCCTTGGTATCAGCATCGTAATTACCCTGAAGCCAGGCGGCTACCTGCCGCTTGATCGTTTCCTTCATAACACAACTATCGGGTACGAAGGTATCGGTTTTCGTCTGTTAGCCGGTTCGCAGCACAGGGTGTATTTTTGATCCATGCAAATGTTGCGCATGCACGCATCCGATCTGTTTCGCCGCCTGATCCCGGTACTGGTCGTATGGTTGCTTCGCTGCGGACCGGGCCAGGCCTTCGGACAATGGAGCCGGGCAGAATCGAACCCTGGGTTGTTCCGGCCGGAAGTCGCTTCCCTGCCTTTTGAACCGCTGCCACGAACCGATACCACGGGTATCAACGCCCTCCTTAAGCGGCAGAGAGACACACGGGTTTGGATGGTCGCCGGAGGGAATGTGCTCGGCTATAGTGCTGTGATGCTTGGCCTGTACCATGCCTGGTACCGGAACTATCCGCAATCCGGTTTTCATGCCTACAATGATTGGGGCGAATGGAAACAGGTGGACAAGGTCGGGCATCTCTACAGCGCTTATATAGAAAGTCATGCCAGCATGGAGCTCTGGCGGTGGACGGGCATCGACCGGAAAAAACGGATCTGGATCGGAGGCATGAGCGGCGCGGTCTATCAGACGGCCATCGAAGTGCTTGATGGATACAGTGAAGGCTGGGGCTGGAGCTGGGGTGATTTTGGCGCGAACCTGCTTGGAAGCGGTGCCCTCATCGCCCAGGAACTGGCTTGGGATGAACAACGCATCCGGCTGAAATTTTCCGTTCACCGGATGGATTACAGCGATCCCGGGCTGAACAGGCGCAGCGACCGGCTCTTTGGCAGCACTCGTGCGGAGCGATTTCTCAAAGATTACAATGGACAGACCTACTGGGCCAGCCTGTCGCTGAAGCACCTGTTCCCGAAATCAACCCTCCCCCCCTGGCTTTCACTGGCAGCAGGCTACGGGGCCGATGGCCTTTTCGGAGGGTATTCAAATGTAGCCCGTGAAGCCGATGGCACGATCACTTTCGACCGGCCCGATATTCGCCGCTACCGGCAGTGGTATCTGGCTCCGGACATCGACTGGAACCGGATCCCGACTCGGAAGAAAGGCCTGCGGTTCCTGTTCACCGTACTGAATGCGTTCAAATGCCCGGCTCCCGCCCTGGAGTGGTCCCGCGGCCGGATCCGGCTGCATGGCATTTATTTCTGAGGATGGCGCACCCCCCGTAATTTAGCGGAGCGAATGGCCCTCATGCAATACCTCCCACAGTTCCTGTTCCTGTTCCTGAGCGCTGCGGCCCTTTTCCTCTTCGTGAGGAATATCGGCCGGATCCGCCGCAATATATCCATGGGCCGTGATGAAGTGCTGAATGACCAGCCCGGACGTCGCTGGAAGAACCTGCTGCTGTTGGCACTCGGGCAACAGAAGATGTTCCGCAACCCCCTGGTCGCCGTTCTGCACCTGGTGGTGTATGCCGGATTCATCATCATAAACATCGAGGTGCTCGAAATCGTACTCGACGGCATCACCGGTAGCCACCGCCTGTTCGCCACTCCGCTCGGAAGCCTGTATCCGCTGCTGATCAACTCCTTCGAGGTTCTGGCACTCCTCGTACTGATCGCCTGCGTTGTCTTTCTGGTACGCCGGAATATCCTCCAACTGCATCGGTTCGTCCACGGCGACCTGTCGGGCTGGCCCCGCAGCGATGCCAACTATATACTCCTTGCGGAGATCGTGCTGATGTCGCTGTTCCTGATCATGAATGCCAGCGACAGCCTGCTCCAACAACGGGGAGTGGCCGGCTATTCGGAACACACGACCGGTGATTTTATCGTTTCCAGACACTTGCAGCCCCTGCTCAGCAGCATGGATGCGGGAACCCTGCGGAGCATCGAACGGAGCAGCTGGTGGCTGCATATTGCAGGGATCTTCGCCTTCCTGAACTATCTCCCTTATTCCAAGCACCTGCATATCCTGCTGGCCTTCCCCAATGCCTATTATGCACGGCTCTCCCCACCCGGTGAGATGGAGAATATGCCCTCCATTCAACGGGAAGTCCTGTATGCCATGCAACCCGACCAGGCTCCGGTCGGAGAAAGTACCCCTCCGGGCCGCTTTGGAGCCAGAGACGTGGTGGACCTGAGCTGGAAGAACCTGCTGGATGCGTTCAGCTGCACGGAATGCGGACGTTGCACGGACGCCTGCCCGGCAAACCTGACCGGAAAGAAGCTTTCACCCCGTAAGATCATGATGGACACCCGTGATCGGGCGGAGGAACTGGGCCGTTACCGGGATGCAAAAAAGGGTGCGGCGGATGACGGCAAAAGCCTCCTCCACGATTACATCACCATAGAGGAGCTGCGCGCATGCACCACCTGCAATGCCTGTGTGCAGGAATGTCCCGTCAGCATCAGTCCGCTCGATATCATCCTGCAACTGAGACGCCACCTGGTTATGGAGGAAAGCAATGCCCCGGCCGAGTGGACCGGCATGTTCAGCAACGTGGAAAATAATTTCGCCCCCTGGAAGTTCAGTCCCGATGAACGGGACCGCTGGGCGGCGGAATTGGCCGCAGCAAGCCCCAAAACGACATCCACATCCTAATGTCCATGAACCGTTTCCGGAACACCCGCATCGAGAGCGACCGACCGAAATTAATACGGACAGGACTTGTCGTACTACTCGGACTGTCCCTGTCCTACGTTGGATCCGGGCAGCAGGTGCTCGAGACCGGAGGTGAGTACCTCCGCTCGAAAGGAAAGAACTATTCCACGACCAAATGGGCGGTCCGAGCCGAACAGATCGATATAAGGAATGCCTACAGCGCAGGGATCACCTATCAATTGGCATCAAAGAAATCATACTCCGTATCCCGCGGCTTTGGCCTGTATCTCGGATACCGGTATGCGTTCGGCAAAAACTACCTGAAGGGGAACTATCCATTTGCGGGCGGGCGGCTGCTATTTTCGTTCGAAAATTTTGAAGGTCAGACCCGCCGGAACAGCCTGCTGATCACCCCCTGGGCCGAGGGGGGCTATCACCTTACGATCGCCCAGCGATTTTATACCGCCCCCTCACTGGGATATGGCTTCACCTTCAAATTCACAAAGGATTATCACTCGCTGGATGAGGATGTGGGCCGGCGACTCCTGCCCTCCGTTTCTGCAGGATACCGGTTCCGCTGATCAATCCTTCAGGAGGTCAGAATCGAGTAGTTTCTTTTCGAATTCGGGGATCATGTCCTCCGGATGTTCGAGGGTATGGACGGGGTCTTTCTTGCGCAGGATCTTCCAGACCTGCAGGATGGCCGTTAAGGCGAAGATGCCTCCGATGACCCAATTCAGCACATGCTGGTTGCTGTTCAACTTCGAGGCGATGAGGAGCCCGCCGAAAATGAAGATGCAGTTCCCGATGAACGTACCCAGCCCGATCCCGAGGATATAAATGTTGTAATGGTCCTTTCGGGGATACAGGATCTTCTTGCTGTACAGCACCGTGCTCCAGCCGAACCAAAAAGGGATCTGAACGGGATTGACGGCGCTCATCACCAGGCCGAGGACGAACTTGGGCAGGGAACTGCTGAGTACCACATTCTCCTGAACGGACGGATGCATGGCTGCATAAAAACTGGAAGCGGCCAGGGCCACTACGATCAAGAGGGTGACCCATTCCAATGCCTTCAATACGGCCTCATGCTTTCGGATCCAATCCATTGCCACCAGGGAGATCCGCACATAGATCACTTCCACCAACAGAGAGCCTGCCGAGAACAGCATGGCAGCGGCCACCCCGTCACTGATGGAAATCTGCATGGCAGCGATATTGAGCGTGCCGAGGGGAAGGGAGCCGATGAAACTCACCAGCAGGCCGGCAATGAATATCCTGAGCAGCGAAGGCATGTGACGAAAATAAGAAGAATCCCAAGGTTTCCGAACGGGCCTCAATCGTATTTCTCCAGCATCTGGAAATGCCGCTTGGATTCGCGCAGGTGCGCCCAACCCTTGCGGAACGACCAGTAAGGCGTACCGTTGCGGTGATTGTACCGGCTGATGCGGTAAAGCGCTTTCCAATGATGCAGGATCACCCCGTAGGCCCTCCAAAGGCTCATGCCACAGTCATAAATATGATTGGGCTCCGCCCCGCAGCCATTGAACTCGAGGATGAGGAAGTTGCGCCCCTGCTTCAAATCGTCGACCGATGAGGTCTTAATATCGTACCGGCCATAAAAGAATGTATCGGTGTAATGGCTGAGCCGGTCGAACACCTCGTGCAGCGTCTGATCGATCTCGGTATGCAGGTTCGTGAACTGGGCGCCGCGGTTGTGATTGCCTGCATAGGAAAGGAAAAAGACCTCGCCATCGGGTATCACACGATCGAACCGGTGCCCGTGTCGGTGCTCCATCTCCGCATACCGGAAGCGGGCCCGCGGATGGGACTGTACCAGTTCCTTCAGGGTGGATCGGCCGTCGCCCCGCACTTGCAACAGCTCTTTATGGATGAACCCGCTCACGACCCCCTGCTGCTCCCAGGGATACCGGTAATAGAAAACGCTGACCTCCACCGGCAGGTCGACGAGGTCCTGGACGATGTATTCCACCGGCATCCGCTCGTGATACCGGCTGAGCTGTTCCTCGTTCTCGATCTTACGGAAGAGGATCCCCTTCATACCGATATCAGGCTTAACGATGAATGGGTAGCGGAACCCGGCCTCCCGGACACGCGTCAGCACCACATCGACCGGTTCATCGTGCCGGATATAAATCGTTCGGGGAACAAGGTCCGGTGGCAACTGATCGTACATCTCCTTCTTCCCCTCCCCCTCGAATCCGCCGAACGTGATGGTCGGATTGGAGGAACTGAAATACCAAAAGGACCGGCTGCGGAGGCAGTACCAGAGCCAGACCGGTCCGATAGGGAGATACAATACATAGAAATTCCATAGCTCCCAGTTCAACAGCTTTTTGAAGATGCTCTTCATGCAGGGCGGTAAAATAAGGAATCTAACGGGAAGCCGTGAGACGATACGCAGTTTTGAAGTAGTTTTGACACAAATTTGCTACATGAGGGTACCGACCGTGGCGGAACTGCAGGCTGAAGGCAAGATACCGGAGATCCTTTTTTGGGTGGGTTGCGCAGGCAGCTTTGACCAGCGCGCCCAACGGATCACAAAAGCCTTTGCCTCCATCCTCGACCGAACAGGCCTCTCCTACGCCATTCTGGGTAAGGAGGAGCTTTGCACCGGTGATCCGGCCCGCCGCGCCGGAAACGAATTCCTGTTCCAGATGATGGCCTATCAGAACATCCAGGTGCTGAACCAGTATGGAATCCGTAAGATCGTTACGACCTGTCCGCATTGCTTCAATACCCTTCGGAATGAATATCCCGTACTGGGAGGCCGATACGAGGTCATCCATCACACCACCCTGCTCCAGCAATTGATCGATGACGGCCGCATCCGGCTCAAGGAGGGCGGTACTTTCCGGGGAAAGCGGATCACATACCACGACAGTTGCTACCTGGGTCGGGCCAACGATATCTATGAAGCACCGCGGAAGGTGCTGGAAGCACTGGATGCGGAACTGGTGGAAATGAAACGTTGCCGGAGCAACGGACTTTGTTGCGGGGCCGGAGGTGCCCAGATGTTCAAAGAAGAGGAAGCTGGCACCACCCGCGTCAATATCGAACGTAGCCGGGAAGCACTTGAAACCGGAGCCGGACTGATCGCCTCGGCCTGTCCATTCTGCAATACCATGATGACCGACGGCATTAAACTGGCCGAGAAAGAGGATAGCGTACAGGTACTCGATGTGGCCGAACTGGTGGCCGCCAGTCTGCAGGACGAACCTTTTTAAACATGTACCCAAGCCGACCATGAATCTGGAATACCGCCATCTTCTGGAATCTGATTTCCCGCCGGATGCCCGGGTATGGGTTTATCAGACCTCCCGCCGCTTCTCGCTCTCGGAAGCCCTGGATATCGAGGACCGGCTTACCGCCTTCAATAAGGGCTGGCTGAGCCACGGCCGGCCGGTGCGCGGCACAGCATACCTGTTGTTCGG
>JBJOMF010000243.1:0-2605 GCA_046052505.1 Bacteroidota bacterium
GATATCGCGGTTACACGGGGCACTATCCCCGTATCGGCAGTGGATGCCGCTTATTTGATCGATGGCACCACCGGCTACATCCGCCTGAATAAGTTCAGCGAGAACAGTTACGAGGAATTCATGAAAGCGCTGGAAGGTCTGAAAAAGGAAGGCCTCCAGCAACTGATACTGGACCTCCGCGGAAACGGCGGGGGGTATATGAGCGAAGCGGTTGACATCGCTGATGAGTTTTTGGACGGCGACAAACTGGTGGTGTACATGCAGGGCGCCAACCTCCGGAAAAGGGAATACCGATGCCGCCGACCCGGCCTGCTGGAGAAAGGCCGACTGGTAGTGCTGGTTGATGAGCAATCCGCCAGCGCCAGTGAAGTGCTTGCCGGAGCCTTGCAGGACTGGTGCAGGGCCCGTGTGATCGGCCGGCGGACCTTCGGGAAAGGACTGGTGCAGGAGCAATACGGGTTACAGGACGGTTCGGCGTTGCGTCTGACCATCGCCCGCTACTTCACGCCACTTGGGCGCAGCATCCAGCGCTCCTATGAAAAGGGGAAAAAGAAGATATACCTGAACGATCTGGCGGAACGGTACCAAAACGGCGAAATGTATTCCTCCGATTCGATCCACGGTCATCTTCGCGGTATCCGTTATGCGAATGCCTGCGGAGACACCCTATACGGAGGAGCCGGCATCCTTCCCGATGTTTTCGTGCCACTGGACTCCTCCCTGTACCAAAGCCCGCTGGATCACTTTATCAGCGGGGGCACGATCAACCGATATGTATACAATTACTACCTGGAACACCAGATCGAGATCAGCCGGTACGAACGGGCGACCGCCCTCAATGCGGACACCGCAGTACCCGGTCTGTGGGAAGGTTTTCTGGAAATGACCCGCTCCGACTCCGTACGACCGGGCAGTCTCAGCCGGCCGCAACAGGAACGGCTCCGGTTGCAACTAAAAGCCCTGCTCGCCCGCTACCGCTGGCGAAATCAGGGATACTACGAATTGCTCAACGCATCCGACCCCTTGCTTCAAAAAGCGCTGAACGAATTGCACCGATAAGTGGAGAACCAAACCAACGTTTGACAACCCCGCTTTGGCATATATAACAGATCGGCATCGTTCGGCGACCGACAGCCATCCACGAAGGGTTCAGTACCTTTATCACAACGAAATCGATTTATGGATATCAAGAACAACATCCTGGAGACCATCGGAAACACGCCGCTGATCCGACTGAACAAAGTGGCCCGTGAACTTCCGTGTGAGGTACTGGCCAAAGTGGACTACTTCAATCCCGGCAATTCCATCAAGGACCGGATGGCCCTGAAGATGGTGGAAGTGGCCGAACAGGAAGGAACGCTGAAGCCGGGTGGCACGATCATCGAATGCACCAGCGGGAATACCGGTATGGGCCTCGCCCTTGCCGCCTGCGTCAAAGGATACCGGTGCATTTTCACTACGACCGACAAGCAAAGCAAGGAAAAAATGGACATCCTGAAGGCCGTGGGCGCCGAGGTCATCGTCTGTCCGACCAATGTTGAACCCGATGACCCGCGGAGTTATTACAGCGTGGCACGTCGACTCGCCCGAGAGATACCCAACTCCTTTCACATGAACCAGTACGACAACCTGGCAAACCGCCTGGCTCACTATGAAACGACGGGACCGGAGATCTGGAACCAGACCGACGGAAGGATCACCCACCTGATCTGTACGGCCGGTACCGGAGGGACCGTCACCGGAACGGCCCGGTACCTGAAGGAAATGAATCCTAATATACAGGTGTGGGCCATAGATGTGTACGGCTCCCTGCTTACCCATTATTTCCGTACCGGAGAGATCGACATGAAACAGGTACATCCCTACATCAGCGAGGGCTTCGGAGAAGATTTCGTCCCGGAGAACTATGACATGAGTGTGATCGACCATTTCGAACAGGTCACCGACAAGGACGGCGCCATCATGTCCCGACGACTCGCGAAAGAGGAGGGCCTCTTTTGCGGTTACAGCGCCGGAAGCTGTTTTCAGGGATTGCTTCAGCTGAAAGACCGCCTCAAAAAAGGAGACCTGCCGGTATGCATTTTCCATGACCATGGAAGCCGGTACGTAGCCAAGATCTACAACGATCAATGGATGATCGAGCGGGGTTTTCTGGATGTGAAGACCTTCCGGGACATCGTCAGCTCCCGCGGAACCAAACGGTTGATCACCCTGGAACCCGGACAGACCGTTGCCGATGCGGTCGACCTGATGAAAAAGTATGATATCGAACATATCCCGGTAATGCAGGGCACCGATCAACTGGGATCGATCAGCGAGGGCGGCCTTTTTCAAAAACTGTTCGACAATCCCGACATCAAACAATCCCGGGTTCAGGAAGTCATTGAATCCCCGTTCCCGGTTGTCAGCTACGACAGCCCGGTAGAGAAATTCAGCCATCTGATCAGCAAGGATAGCGGGGCCGTACTCTCAAAGGACGAGGCGGGAAATTTTCATATCGTTACCAAATACGACATCATTCAGGCACTGGGGAAGTAGTAGTTAAACATTTCACTTCCAGTGTATTAGATGAATGCGATTCTGGCCTTTCGTAAGAATACGAACC
>JBJOMF010000244.1:0-3864 GCA_046052505.1 Bacteroidota bacterium
AGTTACGATAGATACAGGGAATGATCATTTGACGGGCACTCACCTGCTTACCGTATTTGGGCATGAACTCATAGCCTTTGTCCAGGTTCTTGAGCGTGGGGTTGCGATTCAGCTCCCCGGATGGGGTTACACTGAAGTCGTTGAGCAGGTTGTTGCGTCTTTCCTGGAGGTTGAACAGGAAATGGAGCTGGCCGCCCGTATTCATCAGCTGGTAGGATACCAGGTCGTCCGACTCGTCATTGAACTGGGTCTTGGCGATCACCGTGCTCCACTCATGCCGCCCGTCGGGACCAAAGGAAAAGACCGCCAGGTTGTCGGCATGGTATCGTACCGACTGGTTATTGCCGAAGCGATTGTTCCAAAAGGAGTTATTGAAATAGGGAGCATAGTAGAAGTCGCTGTAAAAAGGGGAATAGAACGGTGAGCCATAAAGGAAGTTCCAGCGGTTCCAGCTGTTGAAACGGGAGGTCGTATAATACGATTCCGTTCCCAGGAGGAAGCCGCCGTCGCGGCGCATGATGATCTGGCGGATGAAGAAGTCATTGAAGGCCAATTTTACGCTGGCATTGCCACGGGCCTCCCTTCGCAGGTCCTCTCCGAACTCGAAGGTGGTCTCGGAACGAACGGTCTGTCCCGGCTTATCCCAGACGAAGAAGTACAGCCCGTCGATTGTTCCCCGGCGTTCCCGGAAATAGAAGGAGGTCAGGAAATAGCGCTTGTTGACGTTGTCAACCTTGATATGGACCTCATCCAGCAGGGTCTTCTCGATAGCCAGTTCCTGTGCGAGCAGGGTGTCGGCCTGCGCATATTTAACGAGCAGGGTGGCCCGGCTGATATTGTCATTATTGTTCCGGAAAAACTTGCAGAAGACCAGGTCGCCGTCGTTGTCGAGGGTGAAATCGCCGAGGTTATCAGTGCGCTCTTCCATGGGGATCTCGATCCGGCTGCGCTTGAGCAGGTCCAACCGCGCATCGAACAGGAGGGTTGTCATAACGAACCGCTGTTTGTTCCGGCTGTTGATCTTGAAAACGGCGATGCGGCCCTTGTCTTCACTGGTTACGGCGGTGTAGATGCGGTTATTGGTCGAAAATCCGATATGGGAGGTGTCGAGCTGGACGGGATCCCCGAGCGGCTTTCCATCGCCCCCGATGCGGGACGCCATGCAGTACACCACATTCTTTCGCTGGTACTGATAGACCATGTAACTGAAATCCGAGTAGGGAAAGAAATCCGCATTGATCATGCGGTCGTTGTCCGGAATATAAGATTGGTGGACCTTGTCGAGCTGCACCATGTCGTTATCGTAAACGGTGATCCAATGCTTGTTGCGGGTATTCTTGTAGATCAGAAAGTGCCCCCCCACTTTGCCCACCACATCGAAGTTCATGCGGCGGCTGTCGTCGCGGTCATAGTCGGAATAGACGATCCGCTGCGAAGCGGCATCTGCGGCCCACACCAGGAGGACTACTAGAAGAAGCGGGCGGAGGCGTATCATACGTATCGGTTTGATATTCAAAATTACGCCCGGAAAGGGGAAAAGGTTCGTCCGGCTCCTGCCGGTGACGGCCGGCGCCGGCCCAATTAACGAAATACTAGGAATTCGCCCTTCCGACCCCGATGTCGGGCCGGGCTTTGGACATTCTCCCCGTTTGACCCTACCTTTGTCCGCAGTGTTCGTCCGCCCCCGGCGAGCACGTCTTTCCCGTGAAAGTACCTACCAACAGAGTTACCGCTGCAGGACTCATCATCGCCCTTGGCATCATCTACGGAGACATCGGCACGTCACCGCTGTATGTGTTCAACTCCATCATCGGGGGCCGTACGGTCAGTGAGGAACTGATCCTGGGTACGCTCTCCTGCATCATCTGGACCCTCACCATCCAAACCACGATCAAGTATGTTGTACTGGTGTTACGTGCCGACAACCGGGGTGAAGGCGGAACCTTCGCGCTGTATGCGCTGGTTCGGCGCCGGAAAAAATGGCTGGTGATCCCAGCCATGATCGGAGGGGCCTCGCTGCTGGCCGACGGCATCATCACCCCGCCGATCTCGATCACCTCCGCTGTGGAAGGACTCAAGGAACTCCCATACCTGGGCGTCGAGGACGGCAGTAATACGGTCGTGATCATCGTCATCTCGATCCTGTCGCTGTTCTTTTTTATGCAGCAGTTCGGAACCGCATCGATCGGAAAGCTCTTCGGCCCCATGATGCTGGTCTGGTTCACCATGCTGCTGGTACTCGGCGCGGTCCATGTGTTCGACGACCTGTCGATCTTCAAGGCCCTCAATCCCTGGTATGCCTATCAGTTCCTGGAGCACTACCCCCGCGGTTTCTGGCTGCTGGGTGCCGTTTTCCTCTGCACGACCGGTGCGGAGGCCCTGTACAGCGACCTGGGTCACTGCGGACGCGATAACATCCGCACGTCCTGGTTCTATGTCAAAACCTGCCTGCTGGTAAATTATTTCGGGCAGGGCGCCTATTTGCTGGCCCACCTCAACGGACAAACGATCACGGATGACGTGAAGAGCAGCATGAGCATCAATGCCTTTTACGACCTGATGCCCTACTGGTTCATCATCCCCGGTGTGATCATTGCCACCTCGGCGGCCATCATCGCCAGCCAAGCGATGATCTCCGGGGCCTTCACCCTGATCAGTGAGGCCATGCGGCTGAACCTCTGGCCCAAACTGCGGATCCGCTACCCCTCGGAGGAAAAAGGGCAGCTCTATATACCTGCCATCGCTGCCTTGATGTTTGTTGGATGCATCGGCGTGGTACTCTGGTTTCGTAAATCCACCAATATGGAGGCCGCCTACGGGCTTGCCATCATCGTGACCATGCTCATGACCACGATCCTGTTCGCCAACTACCTGGTGCTGCATCGTATCAAATCGGCCTGGATCTATTTCTTTCTGGGCATCTACCTGGTCGTGGAATCCAGTTACCTGATCGCACTGATGGAGAAATTCGTGCATGGTGGCTACATAACCCTCCTGATCGGCTTTCTCATGTTTGCCGTGATGTACATGTGGTTCCGGGCCCGGAAGATCAAGAATAGGTATGTTGAATTCGTGCGTCTGGAGCACTACATCCCCAAGATCCAGGAACTCAGCAACGACAAGAGCGTACCGAAATACGCCACGCACCTCGTATACCTGACGAGCGCGAACAACCCCAAGGAGATCGAGCACAAGATCATCTACTCGATCCTGAACAAGAAACCCAAGCGCGCCGATATCTACTGGTTCGTTCATGTGGATACGCTCGATGACCCCTATACCTGCGAATACAAGGTCGAGCACATCATCCCCAACGATATCATCCGGGTGGATTTCCGACTGGGCTTTCGCCTCGAACCGCGGATCAACCTGATGTTCCGAAAAGTGGTGGAAGACCTGGTGGCGAACAAGGAAGTGAATATCACGAGCCGATACGAGAGTCTGGCCAGCAGCGGTACCGTGGGCGATTTCCAGTTCATGGTGATGGAGAAATACCTGAGCCAGGACAACGAATTGCCCTTCTTTGAGCGCCTGATCATGAAATTCCATTTCTGGCTCAAGGATCGCAGTCTGTCTGAGGAAAAAGGATTCGGTCTTGACGCCGCCAACGTGACAGTGGAGAAGTTTCCCCTGATCGTGGCCCCCGTAACCAACCTCCGGCTCAAACGCGTGGAAGACTGACCGCCGGGGCGCCCGACCTGCGGATTGTCGTATCTTTCTCCCGCATTGCATCCGCTTGCCAACGCTGCTCTGGTATATCATTCTGGGGATCGCCCTGCTCTCCATCCTGGCCTATTTCCTTCAGGAACGATTCATATTCAAACCCGAAAAGCTGCGTCAGGACTTCACTTTCAGGTACGACGC
>JBJOMF010000245.1:0-10167 GCA_046052505.1 Bacteroidota bacterium
CTGGAGAAGGTGAGCAAGGCCCAGAGCGACCAATACCAGTCCCTTACACAGATCGCAAGCGGTCAGGCGGATATCGCCAAGCTGGAAAACCTGTATGCAAGCTATGCCATACGGAACGGCATGTACTATATCATTGCCCCCCAAAGCGGACAGATCACAAAGGCCCAAAAAGCAGGTATCGGTGAGTTCGTGAAAGACGGAGACATGATCGTCGAAATCGTGCCCGACAAGGTACAGTATGCTGTAGAGATGTTCGTTCGTCCGCTTGACCTTCCCCTGATCGCTCGAGGACAGAAGGTTCGCTTCCTGTTCGATGGATTCCCCGCGATCGTGTTCAGCGGCTGGCCGAACGCATCATACGGAACTTTCGGTGGTATCGTGGCAGCAGTGGAAAGCAATGTGAGCGTCAATGGAAAGTTCCGGGTTCTTGTGAAAGAGGACCCGGAGGAAAAGCCCTGGCCACCGCAACTCCGGATCGGTGCCGGTGCACAGGGAATCACTTTATTGAAGGATGTACCCATCTGGTACGAACTCTGGCGAAACGTCAACGGCTTTCCCCCGGATTATTATAAACCGGGCAGCACGTCGGCCACAGTCCCCAAATCCCCTACCCAATGAGAAGACGGTTTCTCTTTTTGTCATTTGTATGCACCTGGGGCGCAACTGTCAGCGCGCAGGACAGCACGCGCACGCTTTCTTCGCAGCAGGTTCTGGAGATCGTGAAACGATATCACCCGGTGGCCCGGCAGGCGGAGATCTTGGTGGAGAAAGCCAAAGCCGATGTCACTATCGCCCGCGGGCTTTTCGATCCGATGCTCTACAACCAGCAGGTGCAGAAGACCTTTGACGGCTCGGATTATTACCGGTACAACCGTCCCGAACTCATCGTACCCACCTGGTTCGGGATCGACCTGATCGCCGGTATAGAGAATGTACAGGGAGCACGGATCGATCCGCAGGAAACCGCGGGGCGCAGCAATTACATCGGCATCAGCATGCCGCTGGCAAAAAATCTGTTGATGGACAAGCGCCGGGCGGCCCTGCAGACAGCCCGGATCTTCCGTCAGGCGTCACGATCGGAACAACGGCAGCTACTGAATGACCTCCTGCTGGACGCTATGAAAACTTATTGGAACTGGATGCAGCAGTACCAGGTGGTTCGAGTGCTGGATGAAGCGGTCGCCGTGAATGAGAAACGTCTGGACCTGGTAAGGAACGCTTTCCGGCTGGGAGACCGCCCTGCGATCGACACCACCGAGGCCCTGACCCAATTACAAAATTTTGAACTGCTCCGGAATCAGGCCTGGCTCGCCTTTCAGAATGCCGGCCTGGAACTCTCCGCCTTCCTTTGGACCAGCGGCGATACGCCGGCCAGTCTGCCTCCCGATGCGATCCCGGCCGATGATGCGGCCCTGGTTGACATTCCCAGTGCTCCCCTTCCACTGGTGCAGGAATTTTTAGACGCAGCGATGCGTGCGCATCCGGAATTGCAATTGTATGATTTCAAGCTCGATGCCCTTGCGATCGACCGGAAGTTGAAATTCCAGGAGCTGCTGCCCACAATGAATTTCCGCTACAATCAGCTGGGAAAGGGATATGATGTTTTGCGATCAGTAACTGCTGGCCCGTTATTCGAAAATAATTACCGCTATGGCCTGAGTATGGGGCTACCCCTTCGGCTCTCCCAAGGAAGGGGGGAATACCGAAAAGCCAAACTCAGGATCACAGAGACCCGGCTCGACCGCAACCTGAAGCAGGTTCAGATCAACAACAACGTGCGGATGTATTTCAATGAAGTGGCCGTCCTAAAAAAACAAGTGGGACTGCAGGAAAAGGCCTGGACCAATTACCGGACCCTCCTGAGGGGTGAGGAGATCCGCTTTCAGACCGGGGAAAGCTCGCTGTTCCTGATCAATGCCCGGGAGACCCGGGCCCTGGAAGCCCTCCAGAAATTGCAGGAACTCCGTACCAAGTACTATATGTCGGTATACGCCCTTCAATGGGCGGCTGGTATGCTGGCGCCCTAAAACCAATCCCATGAACGGCACATGGCCCTGGATTATTTTTAATGGATTCGTTATCCTGATGCTGGCCCTCGACCTGGGCGTGTTCCACAGGAAGACGAAGGCCGTGAGCTTCCGGGAAGCACTGATGTGGTCGGGTCTTTGGATCGCAATGGCACTGGGGTTCAATGTCTGGATCGGATGGACCCTGGGCGAAGCTGCCGCACTGGAATTCCTGACCGGCTATCTGGTCGAAAAATCACTAAGCGTAGATAATATCTTCGTATTCGTCCTGCTCTTCACCTATTTCAAGGTACCGGTGGAGTACCGCCATCGGGTGCTGTTTTGGGGCGTGATCGGCGCCCTGCTCATGCGGGCCGGCTTCATCGCCGCCGGTTCGGTACTGATTGCACGCTTCCATTGGATCATTTATGTTTTTGGCTTTTTTCTGATTTACACCGGCTACCGGATGTTCCGAACCTCGGCCGCCGACATGCATCCGGAGGACAATCCCCTCGTACGCTGGTTTATCCGGCGGGGCAAGGTAACCGCCGACTATCATGGAAAGCGGTTCTTTGTCCAGATCGACGGTATCCGAAAAGCCACCCCGCTGTTCCTCTGCCTGCTGTCCATTGAGTTCACCGACCTGATCTTCGCGGTCGACTCGATACCGGCCATCTTTGCCATTACGGACAACCCCTTTATCGTTTATACCTCGAATGTGTTTGCGATCCTGGGGCTTCGCTCCCTCTACTTTGCGCTGGAAGGCATCATCAGCCGCTTCCCCTACCTCCGGTATGGTTTAGCGATCATCCTGGTGTTCATCGGACTGAAAATGCTGCTGCTGGATATGTACAAAATACCGGTGGCCGCCTCCCTGGCCTTTATTGCGTTGGTGATCGTGGTTTCGGCCAACTGGGGTCGGATCACGGGGCGTCAGTGATGATCATCCGGCCGACAGCAAGAGGAACAAACCGGCGCCGGCCAGATAACCCAGCAGGGCCAGCCAACTGATTTTACGCAGGTACCAGAAGAAATCCATCCGCTCGATTCCCATAACCATCACACCGGCCGCAGAACCGATGAGCAGGCAACTGCCCCCCGTACCGGCACAGTAGGCCAGGAACTCCCAGAAAAAATGGTCCTGCGGATACATGGTGAGGTCGTACATGCCCTGAACGGCAGCGACCAGGGGCACATTGTCAACCACAGCAGAGACCAACCCGGTCAGGACCGTGGTGACCCTGATATCACCGATCTGCCGTTCCAGCTGATGGGAAAAAGCATCCAATACACCGGTCACTTCGAGCGCACTCACACTGAGCAGGATCCCCAGAAAAAACAAGATACTGGGCGTATCGATCTTACGAAGGGCATGATTGACTGAATATACCCCCTTTTCGGATGCCCCTTTGCCCGCATGGATCAGCTCGGTGATGAACCAGAGGAAACCCAGACCCAGCAACATGCCCATGAACGGGGGCAGACCGGTGATCGTTTTGAATACAGGCACAAAAAGCAGAAAACCCACCCCCGTGAAGAAGATGATATTCCGCTCCCGCAACGCACTTGGCCGCTGATCAGCGGGTGATGCCGTATCCAGCAACTCGAGTGTACCCTTCATACGGGAGGAAACCAATAAAAGCGGAAGCAGCAGGCTCACCACACTGGGGAGAATTGTTTTAACAATCAGGTTGGTGACCGTGACCTGGCCGCCGATCCACAGCATGGTGGTGGTCACATCCCCGATCGGGCTCCAGGCTCCGCCGGAGTTGGCCGCGATGATCACGATGCCCGCCAGCATCCATCGGTCTTCCCTATCGGCGATCAGTTTACGTAACAAGGTGACCATGACGATCGCCGTGGTCAAGTTATCCAGCACAGCGGAAAGGAAAAACGTAAGGATGGCTACGCTCCAAAGTAATTTGCGCTTGGAGCGGGTCCGCACCCTGCCGATCAATAACTGGAATCCGTCGTGTGCGTCGATCAGCTCCACGATGGTCATGGCGCCAAGCAGGAAAAACAGGATCCCTGAGATATCGCTCAAGTGATGGGCCAGTGCCTGGTCGGCATGAGCTGTGTCGGTACCGAAAAAACGGAAGACCGTCCAACAGGCCACTGCCGTGAGTAAGGCCGAGGCCGCCTTATTGACGCGCAGACCATGCTCGAAGATGATGGCCACATAGCCGACGACGAATAAGGATAGGATGACCGCATTCACGCGTAAAGACTTTATCCATCAAATATAATAAAGAGACCGGGTGCGACACCCGGAAAGTCGGGATCCGGCCATATGCGTTAGTTCACTATCTTTATTGCCATGGATGTGTCGATCTCAAAAGACGGGATTCACCGGAAGCTGGGCCTCCAATCGGTCGCTGTCATCATGGCTTGGCTCTGCTTTCTCTTGCCGCTGGTCCAGACAATTTGCGCGTCTACCATGGACCGTGATAGGTCCGGCATGAACGTAAAAATGGTTGCCGCCTCTTGCGTAGAGGAGGATGGCATGGATTGTGCATGCGACCTGTTCGAACTGTCCGCCAACGAAGAATATGAAGATGGCCTGGAACAGGCCCCACATGCCGGCCTGCTGAAACATACGGCGACACATCCCGTCGCACCCCCTGAATACAGAGGCTGTCACCGTGAACAGCTTACCCCTCCGCCCGACCGACAGAGCTGACCAAAAGGGCCGTCTCATGGCCCGCTGCAACCCTTTTCTCAATCCGAAATAACATACTATGACCAAACGTCCTTCTGCCAAGGACTACCTGGTAAGTTTTCCGAACGACCTGGCCGCATCGATCGTCGTCTTTCTGGTTGCGCTACCGCTCTGTCTGGGTGTTGCCTTGGCATCGAACGCCCCCTTGTTCAGCGGGTTGATCGCCGGGATCACCGGTGGCATCGTCGTCGGAATTGCCAGCCGTTCCCACCTGAGCGTGAGCGGCCCGGCCGCTGGCCTTACGGCCATCGTGGCAGGCGCTTTGGCATCTCTCCCTTCTTTTGAGGTATTCCTCGCTTCGGTAGTCATTGCCGGAGCGCTGCAAGTGATTCTGGGCTTTGCCAGGGCCGGGATCATCGGTGACTATGTACCCAGCAGCGTTATCAAGGGCATGCTGGCCGCCATCGGTCTCATTCTAATACTGAACCAGTTCCCACACCTGCTGGGCGATGACTCACATTTTGAAAGCGATGAGGGGGTGCCGCAGGACAAGGGAAATATCTTTTCTAATTTCATCGGGTCATTCAGCAATATCAACTCGACGGCACTCTTGATCGGTGGAATCGGCATCGTTTTCTCGATCATATGGGAGAAGATCGTACAGGGCCGCAAGGGTATGATCCGGTTCCTGCCAGCACCGTTGTTCGTCGTACTGATTGGTGTGGCTATCAACATGTATCTGGTTGGCGATGGAGCCCGATTGTCCGGCGAACACCTGGTCATCATCCCGATCGCATCGGATGCCGGTCAATTCTTTTCATTTTTCTCCGCGCCCGACTGGAGCCAGCTCATGAATCAGCAGGTATGGATCGTAGCCATCACCCTCGCGCTGGTCGCCAGTCTGGAGAGCCTGCTGAGTATCGAGGCCATCGATGATCTTGATCCCTATCAGCGCGTCACACCGACCAACCGTGAACTCAAGGCCCAGGGACTGGGCAATATCGTTTCGGGTCTGCTGGGCGGGCTTCCAGTGACCAGCGTGATCGTTCGTTCCTCAGCGAATGTCAACTCCGGTGCCCGGACAAAGATGTCGACCATCTACCATGGGATACTCTTGTTGCTCTGTGTTTCCCTGATTCCGGCCCTGCTCAATTTGATCCCCAAATCGGCCTTGGCCGCCATACTGATCTTCACCGGCTATAAACTGGCTAAGCCTACAATCTTTATTAACTATTACCGGAAAGGCTGGGACCAGCTCCTGCCCTTTGTGATCACGATCGGGGCGATCCTCGCCACAGATTTGCTGCGCGGGGTGGTCATCGGTATTGGCGTGGGACTCTTTTTCATCTTGCGTAGTAACTTTCGTTCAGCGGTATTCGTTGTCAACGACCAGTTCCGCTACCTGATTCGCCTGAGAAAGGATGTATCCTTCCTAAACAAGCCTATCATTAAAAAGAAGTTGGAAGAGATCCCCGATAATGCCCATGTACTCATCGATGCTGGACGGGCTGATTTCATCGATAAGGATATCATTGAAGTGATCGAGGATTTCATCATCCATGCACCCTTGAAGAATATCACCGTGGAATTGAAGAAGAGCCTGTTCAAGAATCAAGGATTCGATCCTGAACTGGTCCCGGACGAACATCATGGTCGCTATATCCGGCTGACGGATAAACGGATCATACCGGACCCCGAGGACACAATTGATAACCCCTAAAACCGAACTTATGCATTCATACGAAAAACTGTTGCTGGAAAACAAGGCCTGGGCTGCGGAAAAAGTATCCGATGATCCTGATTTCTTTAAACGACTGGCCAATGTACAAACACCCGAATTCCTTTGGGTCGGCTGTAGCGACAGCCGGGTGCCGGCCAATGAGATCACCGGCACCCAGCCCGGCGAGATCTTCGTTCACCGCAACGTAGCCAATATGGTCGTACATACCGACCTGAACCTGCTCACCGTACTGGATTACGCCGTGAACCACCTGAAAGTGAAGCACGTCATCGTTTGCGGTCATTACGGCTGTGGAGGCGTAAAAGCAGCCCTTACCAACCATAACTTCGGCATTATCAACAAATGGCTTCGTAACATCAAAGACGTCTACCGCTTCCACCGGGAGGAGATAGACGGGATACGGGATGAGACCAGCAAGGTGAACCGGATGGTGGAACTCAATGTTCAGGAACAGGTGATGAACTTGGCCAAGACATCGATCATACAAAAAGCCTGGAAAAACGACCAGCGACCCCACCTGCATGGGTGGGTTTATGGCCTACATGACGGCCTTATCAAACCGGTCGTTGAGATCGCAGCCAGCGCCCATATCGATCCGATATATGAGTTCGATGACCTCTGAGCGGATCTATTCGTAGGATGCGGCCGCCTTGACGAGGCGGTCGTTCACCGCCCGGGCGATTCCCTCACCCGGGATTTTTTCTGCCAAGATGAGCGAATAGCCTCCGGCATCCAGCCGGTGCAAGGCATCGTACAGATTACGGGCTGCCTCCTCCAGGTCACCCTCCGGACTCAATACGATCTGGTCCGCATCGGGTACCAGATCCGACCGATGACGGTATAATAAGAGCCCCAGCCGCCGGTCACGATCGCGTAATACGGCTTCTTTCACATCGTCGACCAAGATGAGTGGTGTTCGCGGTGAATAGTGCTTTTTGAACATCCCCGGGTGGGCAAGAGCATCACCCTCTTTTTCCAATACAGACAATCCCGTAACGGCCTCGACCGCCTCCGGACCGATCGGTCCCGGACGCAGCAGACGAGGCTGTTCCCCATCGAACGCCACGATCGTGGATTCAATTCCGGCGGTACAACGTCCGCCATCAAGGATGTACCCGATCCGATCTCCCAGCATGTGATCTACTTGCTGGGCCGTCACCGGACTGATATAATTGGATGGATTGGCACTGGGGGCAGCCAGTGCCAGGCCCGACTCCTGTAGCAGGGTGAGGGTCAGCGGATGGTCCGGAACCCGGATGGCAACAGTATCCTGTCCTGCCGTGACGATATCACTCACCGAATCCGTTCGGGGCAGGACCAGCGTGAGGGGACCCGGCCAAAAATGTTCTGCCAGCTTTCTGGCCGATAACGGAAACGAACGCACCCACTGGGCTGCCTGCTCAAGACTCCCGCAATGCACGATAAGGGGATTATGCTGTGGTCGGCCTTTGATACGGTAGATCGCATGTAACGCATCCGGACAGCGGATATCGGCTGCAAGGCCATAGACCGTCTCCGTAGGAATGGCTACCACGTCACCCATCGTCAAGCGGCGGGCGGCTTCCTTCCAGTCTGTACCGATATGCGCCATGATTTAAAATGTCTCAAATTAATTCAATCTCACGACAGGAACCTCAGAAAACAATCGCTATTTTTATATCGCGTTATTTTATTAAACCGAGCTCGTGGATTATTCACTTGTCCTTAGCAATCTGACGAACCCTACGCTGCTTTTTTTCATACTCGGTATCATTGCCGCTTCGATCCGATCCGATCTGGAGATACCGGCCACAAGCGCGAAATTCATTTCACTGTACCTCCTCTTTTCGATCGGCTTTAAGGGTGGCATGGAATTGTCGCACAGTGGTCTGACCCGGGAGGTGGGGATCACGTTGGTTATAGCCCTTCTTTTTTCCGTGCTTATCCCCATCTACACGTATTTCATATTACGCAGAAAACTGGATGTTTATAATGCGGGTGCTCTGGCAGCAACATACGGATCTGTGAGTGCGATCACATTCGTGACCGCCTGCAGCTTCCTCTCTGATAAAAATGTGGCATTTAGCGGCCACCTGGTGGCTTGTATGGCCCTCATGGAAGCCCCGGCGATCATCATCGGTATGATCCTGATCCGTCTTTTCTCGAAAGAACGAACTCATATGCAACCCCGGAGTATTGGTGATATCATACGGGAGGCCCTAAGCAACGGATCGGTCCTGATGATACTTGGAAGCCTGATAATCGGAATGGTTGCCAATGAAAAGCAGGCCGAGGAATTCAAGCCTTTTACAAGCGATATTTTCAAGGGGTTCCTTGCCGTCTTTCTTCTTGACATGGGAATAACGGCCGCAAAACGAATTCGCACGTTTCAAAACAGAGGCGTTTTTCTGACCTTATTTGGCCTGATCGTGCCCATCGTGAATGCCCTGCTGGCCATCGCCCTATCCCATGCGTTGGGGGTCAAAGATGCTGACGCTTTTCTTCTGGCCGTTCTGGCTTCCAGCGCCTCCTATATTGCCGTTCCGGCAGCATTGCGGCTGGCCGTGCCGCAGGCCGATCCGGGTTACTATATTCCGATGGCCCTCGCCATCACATTCCCCTTTAACATCGTTGTAGGGATCCCCCTATACTACGGGCTCCTTTCCATCGTTTGAAACCGGATATAAATAAAGTACATTCGCTTCCAACGTCACATTTCGAACGATCATGTCGATTGAAGTAACAAACCTGACCAAGGTATACGGTGAACAAAAGGCCGTGAACGAGATCTCATTCTCGATCGGCAAAGGTGAAATCGTGGGTTTCCTGGGCCCCAATGGAGCCGGGAAATCGACTACGATGAAGATACTATCCGGCTACCTGCCGGCCACCTCGGGAACCGCACGGGTCTGCGGCCTCGATGTATCCGAGATGCCGCTCGAGGTAAAGAAGCGCATCGGCTACCTGCCCGAACTTAATGCACTTTATTATGACATGTATGTGCGCGAGTACCTGTATTTCATCGCCGAAATACACCAGACATCCTCCGCCCGAAACCGTGTTACGGAGGTAATGGAGCAGGTGGGGCTGACCCGTGAATCGCATAAACGAATCGGACAGCTTTCAAAAGGCTACAAGCAGCGTACCGGGCTGGCCGCAGCCCTGCTGCACTGCCCGGAAGTTCTCATCCTTGATGAGCCAACCTCGGGACTGGATCCGAACCAGATCGGGGAGATCCGGGACGTGATCCGGCGCGAAGGGGCCGATAAGACCGTATTGTTCTCCTCCCACATCCTGCAAGAGGTAGAGGCGATCTGCGACCGCATCATCGTGATCCACCGGGGCCGTATCGTGGCCGATGATACCCTGCGCAACCTGCAGGAGCGGGACGGCGGCGGGCAGTCCGTACAAGTCCGGTTCCGGGAACCAGTGGATGCCACCCTGCTTCGTCATCTTCCGGGTGTCATCGCGGTGAATGCATCCGTGGAATCACAATACCTGATCCGGTGTTCGGATGCAGAGCTGGTCAGGAAACAACTGCTGCAACTGTCCCTGGACCGGAACCTGGATATCATGTCACTGCAGACGGAAACACGTTCCCTGGAAGCCATCTTCCGGTCGCTCACAAACTGATCGGGAAACAGCGGCCGGACCCGCCGCTACGAAACCATCATCGGATGACCGTGATCGTACCTCTCTCCTTCACGAGCCGGTTGTCGGCATCATAGAATTCAAGCACCCACACATAGACCCCGGCCGCCTGATCGACCCCTTTAAAGGTC
>JBJOMF010000246.1:0-9842 GCA_046052505.1 Bacteroidota bacterium
CTCCCGAGCCTCCGCGATCACATAGCTGGCACCGGCCTCCAGTTCCGCACGCATCAGCTCGATCCACTTGTACGGAGGGATGATATGGGCGGCATCCTTGCTACCGACCTCACTGAGTACCGTACCGTACCGGGTGAGTTTCTCGATGTAGCCGCATTTTTCCGCATGGGGAATGGTGATGGAGCCATCGCTCACCTCCATGTAGGATATGCCGTAATCCCGGCAAACGCTGATATAGTCCTCGAACTGGTTGCGGATCAGAAAGGCCTCGAAAAGGGTTCCTCCGAAATAGACCGGGATGTCGTGAGACCGGTATATCTCGAGTTTTTCGGTGAGGTTCGGAGTGACATAGGACGTACCGAACCCCAGTTTTACCACATCCACGTGCGGATGACATACACTCAGGAAATTGCGGGCCTCCTCCACACTGAGACCTTTATCCATCACCATCGTGATTCCGGAACCACGGGGCTTCACATGCCGCGGGGGGATCTGCGTCAGGTTGAAATTCATGCGCTTGGGGTTTTGACGTGTCGGTCACTGGACCGAAAGCGGGCAAAAATAAGGAAGAAAAGCAAGGGACGGGGAGCCTCCGTGTATCAGATCGAACGGTTCCGCTTGAAGCGGGCCACGAGATCGACTACCTGTTGGTGCTGCAGGATCGCCGGGTGCAGGTCTACCAGCCGGCGCAAAAGCCGCGGTGCCTGCTCCATGGCCGCTTCCAATTGGAGGATCCCTTCCCGGGAACGGCCGGAGGCGAACAGGATGGCCGTACGGTAAAAAAGGAAAAGAGGCTTTCCCCCCGTGGCACGCAACGCCGCATCGGCATGCTCAAGTGCCTCCTTCCAGAGTTCACCCTTATAGAGACAGCGGATCAATGCCTCCCAACCTGAAATGGTGCGGGGCCTGACCCGGACCACCTGGGAGAAATAGGGTGCCGCAGCACGGTAGTTCCCCAACTGGAGTTCGCACTCGCCCGCCAGCAGCAGGTAATCGGCCTGATTACGATGGATCCGCATGGCGGCATCCAGCTGCTTCAGGCAACTCTGCCAGCGCGACTCCCTAAAATAAGTGCTGGCGATCTTGTAATAGATCCGGCTGTCATCGGGACGCAGGTGAGAAGCCTTACGATAATGAAACCGGGCTTGAGCATATTGATGGAGCTTGTCGTAACAGTGACCGATGGCCTCATAGATCACGTCTTCGGGCTTGGCTAACTCATTCACCCGCTGCAGGGCCTCGATGGCCTCGCGGTATTTGCGGAGCCGGATGTAGGCATCGCCCATGTTCCGATAAGCATAATCGAACTTTTCCTCAATGGTGATCGCGTATTTGTAGGCATCGATGGCCTTCTCATACAACTTGAGCCCCTGATAGGCTGCGGCCAGATTGAACCAAGCCAGCTCATTGTACGGAGCCTCGTCTATGATTCGCTGGTGGAGCCGGATGCTCTCTTCGTTCCGGCCGGTGAAATCGGTCCAGAAACAGATCTTGTACAGCGCCTCCTCATTGTTGGGGTCCTCCTCCAGTATCATCTTCAGACAATCGAAGACCTTCTCGAAGTCTTCGTAATCGTCATACACATCCGCCAGCTCAAAAAGGAGTTCCACCCGCTCCTCCCCCTCAAAAAGAGCCAGGGCCTCTTCCAGGAGTCCAACCGCCTTTTCCTGCAGGTCCAGCGCGAGATAAGCCTCCGTCTTGAGGATATAAAGGTCGATATCCCCGCTGTCGAAGATCCCGGCCTGGTCGAGAATGTCGAGGGCCTCCTGGTACCGGCGGTTAGCCAGCAGAACATCCGCCTTCTTGATCAGCAGCTGCGCGCAATAAGGAAACTGTTCGGTGGCCCAGTCAGCCGCCTCCTGGGCCCGGACCATGTCCTCTTTCTCCTGATAATGGCTGATGATCTTCTCAAAGGCATCCTCATCGATCAGACGATGGGGGCGCCCGTGCTTCAGGTCCTCAAACTGCTGTAGCAACTCCTGCAGCAATTCCCGGTCTTCACTGGATGGGTTCTGTTCTTGCATCGTAGGGCGACAGAATGGGCAGCGGCGATCGAAAGCACTGAAACCCATTGTTTTCAACAAGTTAAGGAAAAATCACGCCTCCTTCCTCCCCAAATTATCCCCAAGGCGGTACCAGACCGGCTTTTCCTTGCAACCGGGCATACCAAATGGCCTTCTCCGGGCGTTAATAAAGCGGTAAAAATCTGGACAAACCGCTTGTTTTATAAAAATTTTTATAGTTACTTTTGTATCGGATGAAGCGCAACCGGCCCCATAGAAACATGTTTCGAAAACTCAGCGTGACCGTTCTGTTCATGGCCTCTACGGCCTGGGCCCTCGCCAACTTGGGCGCCGTCAAACCGCGCAGCGCCAGCAAACCTTCCGCTTCCCTGCTCTCCGCCCGAAAAGCGACCAATGCCTCTGCCTTTAACCTGATGTCAGGATATGATTTCAAGGGCAACCAGGTCATCAACCTCAAGGCCGACCGAAAATTGTTCGAACTGAACACGACCGTAACGGTCAACCGGGGCGGAACGGTGTATTCGGTCCCGCTGCGGAAAACAGCGCTCCTCGACAAGATCCGCATTGAGATCGGCAATCAGCAGCTGAAGCGCAATTAATTCCCTCCTCCCAGACTTTCCGTGTATGTCAAGACCCGGTATCCGGACTTGGGCACATCGAACTTTGTTTGAGGTATCGGATTGAACTGAATGGATGACACCGTATAGATGACCCGTGTTGATCCGACAGCTGCCTCATACTGCATGGCAAGCCCCGGCAGGTTGCGGTTCAGGTACTGAAAATCCTTATTAACCGGCACCAGGTCGCGGGAGAAATAGACGTGGAAGAGGGTGCCATCAGCCAGCCGTCCTTCGGCACGCTGGCAGTTGTATCCGGAGATCGTCTTGTATTCGTTGGCGTACGTGAACACCACCCCCTCGTACTTTCGGTTGGAATGCTTCCACTCCGCCGCATTCATGCGGATCATGTAGCGTTGCTCGCCATAGTCCTTCAATACAGTCACTTCCCCTGTCTTGCCGTCCATGAGGGTGGCCTGCGTTCCCAGTGGGCTGATCATCTCGGCACGGCTGGAATTTCCCTTGAGATAAATGACGCTCGAAGCCCCGTCCATGAGGTCGGCGGCGCGTGCCTGTTCCTGGCTGGTATTGATGACGATATCGTAGGTGATCGTTGCCTCCGTGAGCTTGCGCTGGGCCACGGCAGGCCAGGCCAGCAGCAGGGGAATCAGAGGTATGTAACGAAAAACTTTCATGTTTCGGTCCTTGCGGGAGAGACGGACAACGGCGAGGGGCCGTTGCGTCCGACCTGAATTTACGAAGTCCTTAACGGTCAGCGGCGATTCCGCTGCTGCGAGTCCTTCATACGCTTCTGCTGCTCCTGCATCTGTTCAAGCCGTTCCTGCCACTTCGATTTGGTCTTGGGCTTCTTCCGGTTGGCCTCGATCTTAGCCAGGATCTTGGTGTGGTCGATAATGTAGGTCTGTATGACGAACTGCAGGGCCAGCGTGATGATGTTGGACACCGTGTAATACCAGGTCAGCCCGGACGGCAGGTTGTTGAAGAAGAACAACAGGAATACCGGGAAAATGTACGGCATGTATTTGAGCACGGGATTGCTCTGATCGGGTGTCATGCTCATGCTGTACCAGGAGATCAAAAAGCTGGTGATACAGGCCGTTACATTGAAAAGGCTCAGGTGGCTTCCCAGCAAGGGGATATGGAAACCGAACCGGATTGGGTCATCGAAGGCGGCCAGGTCATTGCTCCAGAGGAAATGGGCACCCCGCAAGCCGGGCTCGGAATTGAAAAAACTGAAAAGGGCGAAGAAGATCGGGATCTGCAATAAGGCCGGGATACAACCGCCCAGCGGATTGACCCCCGCCTCCCGGAACAGTTTCATCTGTTCCATGCTCATAGCCTGACGGTCTTCCCCGAACTTATCCTTCAGGGCTGCGATCTCGGGCCTTAAGGCCTTCATCTTGGCACCGCTGAGGTAACTCGAATAAGTAAGCGGGGAGATCAGAAGTCGGATGAACAGCGTCAGCAGGATAATGGCGATCCCGGGATTGCCGGCCAAACCGTTGAAGAAATCGAAAATGGGCAGGATCAGGAACCGGTTGATGGGACGCACAAAGGCATAGATGCCCTGACCCAGGTTTACGAGCTTCTCAAATTTCTTTCCATATTTACGGAGGATGTGATAGTCGGACGGACCATAATACAGGCTCAGCGGGATCGAAGCCGTCTCACCCGCGGGAACCGTGATCCGCATGTTAGCGGTGGAACGTACCACGGTCTGCGCCGTATCCGACGGGATGGTCCATTCCATGGTGCCGGACTGGAACGGGCTGTTGGCTACCAGGATTCCGAAGAAGAACCGCTGCCGCACACCCACCCAACTGACGGAGGCATCAAAGTTCTTGCTGCTGCGTCGGCCAATGGTGTGATAATCGAAGCTCCCATCCTTCACATAACCCACCTGGGTATTTTGCTTCTCATAGGAAAGGTCGGATTCCTGCTGGGCGGCGGCATATTGCCACGTCACATTGAGCTGCCCCTGCGTGAGCAACTGGGCGGTCCCCGTCATACGGACCGTCAGATCGATGAGGTAGTCATTCGGCCTTATGGTGTATTCATGCACAATGGAGCGACCGCTGCTGTCGGATGGTGCCAGCCGAAAGGTGATGCGCTGGCTGCCGTCTTCCAGGGTGAGGGTATCCCCGTCCGCGAAAAGCAGGTCGGCCGTCTGGGAGACCTCCGGACGTGTCGGTGTCCCTGTATTGATCGGATAGGTGAAGCGGTCGAAATCGGTGGCCCCCAAACGAACGGGGAGTGAATCCCGGCCCCGGAAACGAACCAGTGAAACGCCTTTAAGACGTCCGCCCCGGTTGGTGAAGGAGACCGTCATGAGATCGTTGCGCAGGGTAACCACCCGCTCGGCGGTATCGGTTCCGGCAAAAGTATTTTTCGGCGCGGCTACACGGACGATCGAATCCTGTACCCGTGCCACCGAGTCCTCCTTGGGTTTGTTTAGACGAGCGATCGAATCGATCGCTGCCTTCTCCCGCTTGGCTTCCTCCGCCTTTTTCTTGCGGTAATCGGACTGCTCCTTGTTCGTAAAATAGAAATAGCCAAAGAACAATCCGGCCAGGACGACAAACCCGATGATGGTGTTACGGTCAAAGTTCATTCACATTCTTTTTGAGAAGCGTCAAAGATAGGGAATCGCAAGGGAGACCGCCGACGGGATGCGGGGTCAGATCATCTCGCTTTGCAGCAGGGAATTCTTGTTCTCCTGCCGCTTTTCGGAATACTGGCGGGCCGCCCGCACGAAATGCACGAAGATGGGCTGTGGCGTCTCCACGGTACTTTTCAGTTCCGGATGGTATTGAACCCCGATGAAGAACGGATGGCCGGGCAGCTCCACGATCTCAACCAGACCGGTCGCGGGATTCCGGCCGCTGGCGGTCATTCCGGCTGCCTCGAAACGGTCCAGGTACCGGTTATTGAATTCCCAGCGATGACGGTGTCGTTCACTGATCGAATCCGTTCCATAAATCCGCTCAGCCAGGGAGCCCGGGCGGATCGTACAGGGATAGGCGCCAAGCCGCATGGTACCCCCTTTGGCCGTGACCTTCTTCTGCTCCTCCATCAGGTCGATGACCGGCTCCGGAGATTGCGGGTCCATTTCCGTGGAATGGGCCGCTCGCAATCCAAGCACATTCCGTGCGAACTCGATCACCGCCATCTGCATACCGAGGCAGATACCGAAGAATGGGAGTCCGTTCTCCCGGGCATATTTCACGGCCTCGATCTTCCCTTCGACCCCCCGCGAACCGAATCCCGGAGCGACGAGCAGGCCATCAAGCCCGGACAATTTCTCGGCCACATTGGAAGGGGTGATCGTCTCACTGTGCACATTCACGATCTCAACGCGACATTCATTGACCGCACCGGCATGGATGAAAGACTCCAGGATGGACTTGTAGGCATCCTGCAACTCGATGTATTTGCCGATCAGCCCGATGTTCACCTTCCCCTTGGGATACTTGAGCTTATCCAAAAATTCCTTCCACCTGGCCAGGTCCGGCTCGTGATACCCGGTGATATTGAGTTTCTTCAGAACGATCATATCGAGTCCCTCCCGCATCATCGCGATCGGTACTTCATAGATGGTCGGCACGTCCGCCGCCTCGATCACGGCCTCCTGACGGACGTTACAGAACTGTGCAATCTTGCGGCGCAGCTCGGGTGCGAGCGGCTTCTCGGTACGGCAGACGATGATGTCCGGATGCACCCCCTCCTGGCTCAGCATCTTGACACTGTGCTGGGTGGGCTTTGTCTTGAGCTCCTTGGCCGCCTTCAGGTAAGGGATCAGAGTCAGGTGCACCACCACCGCATCCTCCTCCGGCAACTCCCACTGCAACTGGCGCACCGCTTCCACGAACGGCAGGCTCTCGATGTCGCCCACCGTTCCACCGATCTCCGTAATGACCACATCATAGTCGCCGCTCTGGCCCAGCAACTGCATACGACGCTTGATCTCGTCGGTAATGTGCGGCACCACCTGCACGGTCTTTCCCAGATAGGCGCCCTCGCGCTCCTTGTTGATCACGGTTTGATAGATACGGCCCGTTGTAACGTTATTCGACTGGGTGGTATAGCTATTGAGGAACCGTTCGTAATGACCCAGATCGAGGTCCGTTTCGGCCCCGTCCTCCGTGACATAGCATTCCCCGTGCTCATAGGGGTTCAGCGTGCCCGGGTCTACATTGATGTACGGATCGAACTTTTGGATGGTAACCCGCAGACCCCGAGCCTGCAGCAACTTGGCCAGGGATGCGGCGATGATGCCCTTGCCCAGCGATGACGTAACGCCTCCCGTGACGAAAATATACTTGGCCATACAAATGTTTTACATTTTGTATTTCTGCTAAATCACAAAAGAATGTTGCGGGTTGACCAACGGAGTGTGACGCCCGTTGCAGGAGCGGGAATTTCCGGGAGGTCATGTAAAGATACTCCGATTCCCCGTGGACAAAAAATCAGCTTTCCACAGCCGGACCGGATCAGGGGGATAACCCGCAGGTATCTCCTAAAACTTGACACCCTATACCCGGCGTACGGGACCGGCTTTTTGAGTCATTTCGACCCGTCCGCGCACAATTCGAACCAAGCACGCCTCCGGTTGTTTACTAAAAAAAATCATCTTGAAAATGAAAAATGCATTCCTGATTGCGGCCCTGTCCGCCTCCGTATTCGCCGCCTGCAACGGTTCCGGCGAAAAGAAAGAAACCACTGATTCTCCGGTCGTGAAGACCGAACAGACCCCCCCGACCCCTCCGGCGGTGAGTGACGTAGTGGATGTGGCCATCGGTTCGCCCGACCACACGACCCTGGTGACCGCCGTGAAGGCCGCCGAGCTGGTAGAGACCCTCAAGGGCGCAGGTCCCTTTACCGTTTTCGCTCCCACCAATGCCGCCTTTAACGCGCTGCCCGCCGGGACCGTGGAAGGACTGCTGAAGCCGGAAAAGAAAGCCGACCTCACCAACATCCTCACCTATCACGTCGTTGCGGGAAGCCTCAAGGCCGCCGACCTGGTGGATGGCCAAAAGCTGAAGACCGTACAAGGGGGTGAATTGACCGTTTCCGTTAAGGATGGCAACGTGACCATCAACGGCGCGAAAGTGACCGCTGCCGACCTCACTGCATCCAATGGCGTGGTGCACGTGATCGATGCTGTTGTCCTTCCGAAAAAATAAGAGGAGCCCTGCTATCGCATTTCAGGCGGACATATGTCCGCCTTTTTTTGTGCGTGGAGATCAGTAATAGCGACCGGGCACCAGGTAATTCCGTACGTAGTCGCCCACCCCGTCCTCCAGCGAATGGAAGGGCGCGGCATAGCCGGCAGCCCGCAGACGACCCATATCGGCCTCTGTGAAATATTGGTAGGTTTCCCGCAGGTCGGCTGGCATGTCGATGTACTCGATAACGGGGTCACGGTCCATCCCCGCAAAAGTGGCACGGGCCAGCGCCTCAAAGGTGCGGGCCTTGCCCGTTCCCAGATTGTAGATCCCGGAGGCCGGACGCTCTTCCATCATCCACAGACAGACACGGGCCACATCGGCCACATATATGAAGTCGCGCTGCTGCTGGCCGTCTTTATAATTCGGCCGGTGCGAGCGGAACAGCCGTACTTTTCCCTCTTTTTGGATCTGCCCGAACGCATGAAAGATCACACTGGCCATCCGGCCCTTGTGGTACTCGTTGGGGCCGTATACATTGAAGAATTTAAGTCCGGCCCAGAAAGGCGGACGCTCCCGTTCAGGACGCTCCGTTACCCACAGGTCGAACTCGTGCTTGGAGCGGCCATAGGGATTCAGCGGCCGAAGCGCATCCAATCGGTCCGGATCGTCATGGTAGCCTCGTTCTCCGGCGCCATAGGTGGCGGCGGAGGAGGCATAGACCAGCGGTATGGACGCGTGAGTGCAGTATTCCCAGATACGTTTTGAATACTCGAGATTCAGCTGCCGGTGCACCTCATAGTCGAACTCGGTAGTATCGGTACGGGCACCCAGGTGAAAGACCGCATCCGGTCTGCGACCCTCCTCTGCCAGCCACTTGAAGAGCATATCCCGCTCCACGACCGACGTAAACGATTTCCCTTCGAGGTTGGGGTTCTGCCCGATCTCCCCGAACTGGTCGCAAATGATGATGTTGCGAAAGCCCTTGCGGTTGAGGTAGCCCAACAGGTAGCTCCCGATGAAACCGGCGGCACCGGTCAGCAGGATGGTTTGGTTTGCGGTGAGGCTCATAGACTATGAAGGGCGTTCCCGGCTTCCTCCCGGTTCAGGTAACGCTCGATAGCAGTGTCGTACGCCTGCTTCCAACTTCCGATCGGGCCCCAGTCGGAGCCATTGACCTGCACGCCACCATCCGTGACGGTACCAAGGTCGATGAAGGGATGATCCCCCACCGCCGCACGGAAAGCCTCCCAAACTCCGGGATCGACCGTTACGACGATCCGGCTTTGAGCTTCCCCGAACCAAATGGCATCGGCACGCAGCGATGCGTCGGGTGCCGCCACCCTAAACCCAAGACCTCGGGGGAAGCCGGATTCCAGCAACGAAACGAAAAGCCCCCCCTCACTTATATCATGCGCCGAACGGATCAGACCCGATCGGATGAGTTCGGCTGTCTTTTGCTGCACGGCATATTCCGTCTCGAGATCGAACCGGGGGGCCGGCGAGTGGGAGATCCCACAAAGCTGACTGAGGTATTGCGAAGAGCCCAGGTCCGGGCAAAGCGACCCGAGCAGTACAATGCGATCGCCCGTCGACTTGAAATCCAGGGTCATTTTGCGCTCCGCTTCCTCCAGCAATCCGACCATCCCGATCGTGGGCGTCGGAAATACCGGGCCATCCGGATTCTGGTTATAGAAGCTCACATTGCCACCGGTAACCGGTGTATCGAACCGGCGGCAGGCAGCGCCCATACCTTCTACGGCCCGAACGAACTGATAATACACTTCGGGGTCGTAGGGATTGCCGAAGTTGAGGCAATTGGTCACTCCAAGGGGCACGCCGCCGCTGCAAACGATATTCCGGGCCGCTTCGCTGACGGCGATCATGGCACCGATATAGGGATCGGCATATACATAACGGCTGTTGCAGTCAGTCGTGACCGCCAGCGCTTTTGAAGTGCCCTTCACCAGCACCACCGATGCATCCGAAGGCGCATTGGTGGATGCATGGGCCGTGCCCACCATGCTGTCGTACTGGCGGAATATCCAGCGCTTGGAGGCGATGGTAGGCAACCC
>JBJOMF010000247.1:0-15591 GCA_046052505.1 Bacteroidota bacterium
TCAACGATCTCCGCTTCGACCTTTGCACCGTTTCCGGCACCGACCGAGAGCTTGCCGCCGGCATCCGTCAGCAACACTTCCAGGCTCACCTTGTCGCCGGCATTGCCGTCCAGGTGGGGAACAAACAGGGTCTGGTCCTTCTCTACTTTGAATTGCTGACCGGCCACTTTTACAACAGCTATCATACGGGAAAAATTAGGACGGCAAAGGTAAGGGGAAAAACCGTATTCGCAAAGCGAAATCATGGATTCTCAGCCGGTTCGGCAGCCTGCGGCCGTGCACGTCAATTTCCCGCTTTTTTGGCAGGGCTTCCTTTATATTTGTAGGCGTTCGATCCCGGGGGTCTGAGACCCCCATATGATATGAAAATCAAGTCGTTTCTGGCAAAACCCTTCGCCTCCTATGTGCACAGGAGCATCCGAAGGGGGATGGTCACCGCCCTTCCGGACCAGGATGCCATTTTGAAGAACCTGCTGAGGACCGGCCGGAACACGGAGTTCGGGAAGTCCACCCGCCTGGGGGAGGTGGCCTCCTATAAGACCTTTCAGGAGGCGGTCCCGTTGGCCGATTACGAGCAGCTGAAACCCTGGATCGAGCGGATCAAGGAGGGTCGGCACAACGTGCTTTGGAAGGGCCGTCCGATCTATCTGGCCAAGACCTCCGGAACGACCAGCGGCATCAAGTACATCCCCATTACGCGTGAATCCATCCCCAATCATATTCAAACTGCCCGTAATGCCCTGCTTTCCTATATGGCTGAGACCGGTAATACCCGGTTCGCGGACGGCAAAATGATCTTTCTGTCGGGTTCGCCGGAATTGGAGCGGGTCGGGGATATTCCCACCGGTCGGCTGAGCGGAATCGTTAACCATCATGTGCCCAAGTATCTGCGGACCAACCAGCTGCCTTCCTACGAGACCAACTGCATCGACGACTGGGAGACCAAGCTGGGGCGTATCGTCGACGAGACCATCCGGCAGAATATGACCCTGATCAGCGGGATCCCCCCCTGGATGCAAATGTATTTTGATGAGCTGGTGCGCCGTAGCGGGCGGCGCGTCGGCGAGTTGTTCCCGAATTTCAGCGTCATGGTACAGGGTGGCGTTAACTTCGAGCCGTATAAGGCCAAACTGTACGAGAGCATCGGCCGAAAGATCGACACCATCGAGCTTTTTCCTGCCAGTGAGGGTTTTTTTGCATTTCAGGACTCGCAGGAGGCAGAGGGGTTGTTGCTGAATACGAACAGCGGGATCTTTTATGAGTTCGTCCCTGCCGCCGAGATCTTCCATCCCCGTCCTACGCGGATCTCCCTGCACGATGTGAAGGTCGGGGAGAACTATGCCCTCATCATCAACAGCAATGCCGGTCTTTGGGGCTACAATATCGGGGATACGGTCCGGTTCGTGTCTACCGACCCGTACCGGTTGGTGGTGACCGGCCGCACCCGTCATTTCATCTCCGCTTTCGGCGAGCACGTGATCGGGGAGGAGGTGGAGGCCAGTATCCTGCGGGCCGCCGCAGAGGCGCAAGTGCGTATCACGGAATTCACGGTGGCCCCCCATGTCAGCAGTGATGCGGGCAAGTCCTACCACGAATGGTTGATCGAGTTCGAAACGCTCCCGGCCGACCTCGGTTCCTTTGCGTCCCGGCTCGACCGTCATCTCCGGGATCGCAACGCTTATTATGATGACCTGATCTCGGGGAACATACTCCAAATGCTCCGCATCACCCCGGTGCGGCGCAACGGCTTCATCGATTACATGCGTTCCATCGGCAAACTCGGCGGCCAGAACAAGGTGCCCCGGTTGAGCAATGACCGGAATCTGGCGGATGGGCTCAAGCCCTACTGTACGAACGCGTCCTGAAACACAAACGAGCAAACCCATGGACATGCAAACACAAATGGCCAAGAAACGCATCGCCCTTTTCGGGTCTACCGGATCTATCGGCACCCAGGCTCTTGATGTTATCGCAGCCAATCCGGGTCTTTTCAGTGCCGAGGTGCTCACGGCACAGACGAATCACGAACGCCTCATCGAACAGGCTCTGCGTTTCAACCCGCATGTGGTTGTCATCGGGGATGAGAAAAAATATGCGGACGTGAAGGCGGCCCTGGCACATACCTCCGTTCAGGTCTATACCGGGGACAAGGCCTTGGAGGAGGTGGCCGCGCTCGATTGCTACGACATGATGCTGGCCGCTATCGTAGGATATGCCGGGCTGCGACCTACGCTGAAAGCCGTATCCTGCGGCAAACCCATTGCATTGGCCAACAAGGAGACCCTCGTGGTCGCAGGGGATATCATCATGCGCACCGCACTCCAAAACCGGGTGCCGGTGATCCCGGTTGATTCGGAGCATTCGGCCATCTTCCAATGTCTTGTGGGGGAGAGCCGCAACCCCATCGAAAAGGTCATCCTCACCGCATCCGGCGGCCCCTTTATCGGGCGCAAGCCCAATTACCTGGTGAATGTGAAACGCGAGCATGCCCTGCAGCATCCCAACTGGTCGATGGGGGCAAAGATCACGATTGATTCAGCCACCCTCATGAACAAGGGGCTGGAAATGATCGAGGCCAAATGGCTCTTTCACCTGCAGCCTGAGCAGATCCAGGTCGTGGTGCACCCGCAAAGCATCATACACAGCATGGTGCAGTTCCAGGACGGCAGCATCAAGGCGCAGATGGGGTTGCCCGATATGAAGTTGCCCATCCAGTATGCCTTAGCCTTTCCGCAACGGCTGTCCAATGACTTTCCGCGGTATGATTTCCGAAAAGTGAGCACCCTGACCTTTGAGGAGCCGGATGTGAAGACCTTCCGGAACCTGCATCTCGCCCGGGAGGCTCTGGTCAGGGGCGGTAACCTGCCCTGTGTGATGAATGCGGCCAATGAGGTGGCGGTCTACGCCTTCCTCCGGAACCGGGTGAACTTCCTGGATATGACCGCCGTGATCGAGAAGACCATGGAGCAGATCCCCTTCATCGAGTCGCCTACGCTGCAGGAATATTTTGACAGCGATGCCGCGGCCCGTACCTTTGCAGCGGATCTGATTCAATTGTGATCGTACGGTCCCGACAGCGTTCGGGATCTTGTTTTATATGCCTATGCCACCGTTCCTCGCCATCAACTGGTCGAATGTAGGCCTGCAGGCGGCCCAGCTGATCCTGGCCCTCTCGCTGCTGGTCATCCTCCACGAATTCGGCCATTATATCACCGCCCGCTGGTTCAAATGCAGGGTGGAAAAATTCTTTCTGTTCTTCGACCCGTGGTTCGCCCTGTTCAAGAAAAAAGTGGGCGACACCGTTTATGGGATCGGCTGGCTTCCTCTGGGAGGGTATGTCAAGATCGCCGGCATGGTCGATGAGAGCATGGACAAGGAGCAACTCAAAAAGCCACCTCAATCCTGGGAGTTCCGCAGCAAGCCGGCCTGGCAGCGGCTGATCGTCATGCTGGGCGGTGTGATCATGAACGTGCTCACGGCCTTTGTCATCTATGCGCTCATCCTGATGGTCTGGGGGGAGAAGAAGACTCCCATGTCCTCCCTCCGCAACGGGATCTGGGTCACCGACAGCCTGATGTACGATATCGGTATCCGCAACGGGGACCGTATCCTCACGGTGAATGACGATACGGTTGTGTATTATGAGGACCTGAATGCCCGCATCCTGCTGGGCCAACGTATCACGCTTGAGCGCGACGGTCAGGTGCTGCGGCTCGATATTCCGGTGAACCTGATCGAGCGGCTGATCGAGAGCCGTCGTCGCAGGGGCATGCTTCTTTCACCCCGTGTACCAGCCTATGTCGGTGCGTACAAGGCCAAGGATACCTCCTTCGGGAAACGCGCCGGCCTGCGTGAAATGGACCGTATCGTGGCGATCGATTCGCTTCCTGTGACGTTCTACGATCAGATGACCCCCTTGCTGCAGCAGCACCGGAACGGGTCCGTGAACCTCACCGTGGAGCGGGGCGGACAACGGCTCACCCTTCGCTCGCAGGTGTCCGCAGAAGGCAAGGTCGGGATCCCTTACCTCGAGGAAATGCAATATGCGGCCCTGGGTACCTATGTCATTGAGCGGAGGCACTACGGAGTCCTGGCCGCTTTCCCCGCCGGGGTACGGAAGGCCGGAGAGAAGCTGCGATTCTACGTGGATCAGTTCCGCATGATCCTCAACCCGAAGACGGGTGCGTACAAGGGTGTGGGAGGCTTCAAATCCATGGGCTCCATTTTTCCAACCAGTTGGAGTTGGGAGGCGTTCTGGAACATCACTGCCTTCCTGTCGATCGTACTGGCTTTCATGAATCTGCTGCCCATTCCCGCACTCGATGGCGGGCATGTGCTGTTCACCCTGTGGGAGATGATCACCCGACGCAAGCCGAGCGAGAAATTCCTGGAATATGCGCAAATGGCCGGTATGATCCTGCTGCTGGGCCTTATGCTCTATGCCAACGGAAATGACTGGTTCGGTTGGGGTCGTTAAATCAGGACCTGTGCCACTGGTTTTCAGCCGCGGCCGCGTCTTAGTATGGATACCGGGGGCGTTTGGTATTGACAGCATAGCTCTTTGAAAGTGTAAGCATGTACTGCGTTGCGTAATTAGCAGTTTAATCTGAATACGAAAACACAAACGGCAACACTCAGTTTGCCATGGCTGCCTGATCAGTGATCGGATAGTCATTAGGGCCGCCGGGCCGGTCGATCTGTTACCACGCCCCGCCGCCGACTCAAAAAGAAAACAGGTTGCTGCAACCACAGGCTGTGCCGGTTGCTTAAGATCCATCCAGCTACGGAGGCCCTCGGTTCGTCCGGTTCCATTGGCCTCCCGACAACCAATGCCGGAATAAACATGTAGAAAGCTTTCGAAGGATGTGTTTGGACAGGGGTTCGATCCCCCTCGCCTCCACTACAGGCCCCGCTCGTCGGGGCCTTGTCGTTTAATAAAACAGGGCCTGTGGAGCAGGCCCTGCGCGTTCATAGGGGTCAATAAGGTCTATATCGCCATGGGTTTGGCGGGTTGCATGCGTAAACGTTACGTTCTTGGGACGAATGCGGTTTTGTGATCGCCGTGTCGCATACGGTTGCTGAGCAGTGCCGATCCGCAGGGGATCAACACACTACCAGCGCCGGAGTATGTCCGGGCGTCGGAACCGATCAGGCGCGGAAGGGGCGTGAACTGGCTACGTTGGCAGGGCAGCCGTACTTCTGGCTGGCACAGGACGTGGCGAAGAGAACTACCGACAGGAGCAGGATGGCGAAGAAGGTTTTGTTTTTCATGACTGAGGAGGTTAGGATTTGAGGATTTTTTGGTTTTTCACTGGATCTTTCACAAATATACTTTCGTATAAAAAAAAAACAATAGACAAACCCCCACGTAAAATACCGATAGGGGTTTAATCGGTTGATTTTCCGACAGTAGATGCTGGAAAAATCATTTTGTCAGGCTTCACAAATTTTTACCTTTACCTTTTCGGCCCTCAACGGGCCGTATCCAAAGCCTGACCCATGCTGCAGTTGAAAAAGCCCCTAGCCTTCATCGACCTGGAAACGACCGGCGTCAATCTCGGTACCGACCGTATCGTGGAGATCGCCATCGTCAAGATCCTGACCGATGGCAACCGGAGCGTGAAGCGGAAACTGGTTAACCCGGAAATGCCCATTCCCCGGCAGGCCAGTGACGTGCATGGCATCAGCGATGAGATGGTCCGGGATGCACCGACCTTCAAACAGCTTGCGCAGGAACTCAAACAGGTGCTGGACGGTTGTGATCTGGCCGGATATAATTCCAATCGCTTCGATATTCCGCTCCTGATGGAAGAGTTCCTGCGGGCCGGGGTGGAATTCGATATGAAGAACCGCAAGCTCCTCGATGTACAGAATATTTTCCATAAAATGGAACCCCGGACGCTGGGGGCGGCCTATAAATTCTACTGTGGGAAGAATTTGGACGGGGCCCACAGCGCGGAAGTGGATGCCAGCGCCACCAGCGAGATCCTGGAAGCTCAACTCGCCCGCTATCCTGAGCTGGGTCAGACCGTCGAATCCATCCTCAAAGTGCTCGGAGAGGACCAGGTGGTCGACTTCGCCCGTCGGTTCGTCATGGAAAACGGTACCGAGGTCTTCAATTTCGGAAAGTACAAGGGTCGGCCGGTTGCGGAGGTCCTGAAAGCGGAACCGCAGTACTATGACTGGATGATGAAGGGTGACTTCCCCCAACATACCAAGCAAAAGCTTACCGAGATCTATACCCGGGCACTGGCCCGGAAGAGCTGACCCCGGAATTCAGCACCGTAGCTGCAGTGGATTATCGTACATTCGGCTGCATACAAACCCATCTGGAAAAACTCGTCGTCATACCCACCTACAATGAGCGGGAGAACCTTCCCCGGCTACTGCCCGCGGTCCTTTCCCTGGAGGGGGACTACCATGTGCTGGTGGTGGACGATGGTTCACCGGACGGAACGGCGGCCGTGGTCCGGGAATGGCAGTCCCGTTATCCCGAAAGACTCTTCCTGGAGGAACGGACCGGTAAACTGGGTCTGGGAACGGCCTACATCCATGGATTCCGGTGGGCCCTTGCCCGGAGCTACCGATACATCTTTGAGCTGGATGCCGATTTCTCACATGACCCGGCCGACCTCCCCCGGTTGTTCGAAGCCTGCCATTCGGGCGGCGCCGACCTGGCCATCGGTTCCCGGTACGTAAAAGGAGGGTCCGTAGTCAACTGGCCGGCAAACCGCATCGCCCTTTCCCGGGGCGCTTCGCTGTATACCCGTATGATCACCTGGATGCCGGTCAAGGACCCGACCGCCGGCTTCATGTGCTACCGGCGTTCCGTTCTGGAGGCCATGGAACTGGACAAGATCCCGTTCGTAGGCTACGCTTTCCAGATCGCCATGAAGTATGCGGCCTGGAAGCTGGGCTTTCGGCTGGTGGAAGTGCCTATCACGTTCCAGGACAGAACCAAGGGCGTTTCCAAGATGAACCGCAGTATCGTGAAAGAAGGGATCCTCGGCGTATTGAAGCTCCGCTGGAAAAGTTGGTTCACCGATTACCGACGACCGGGCCCCCGCAGTTGATCGCCGCCTTCCCATATCAACAAGCGAACCCCCTTTTTCGTAGCTTTCCCGCTCATGCGCACCGCCTTTTTGCAACTGCACATCGCCGTGTTTTTGGCCGGCTTCACCGGAATCCTCGGGAGGCTGATCACCCTCAATGAAGGCCTCATCGTTTGGTACCGACTCCTGCTAACGGCGGCCTTTATGTGGGTCCTCTTCGGGGCCCTCGGCACGATCCGCAGGATCCCGCTGCGTGATATCCTTCGGATCACCGGTGTGGGCCTGATCGCCGCCCTGCACTGGGCCACATTCTACGGCTCGATCAAATATGCCAATGTATCGGTGGCCCTCGTTTGCTTTTCCTCCATCAGTTTCTTCACCGCTCTCTTCGAGCCGCTGCTACTCAAGAAACGGTTGAACCGAATCGAGCTCGGACTGGGGCTCCTCACCCTTTCCGGAATCTATATCATTTTCCACTTCGATACGCAATACAAGACAGGGATCCTGGTTGGACTGATCTCGGCGATGCTGGCTGCCCTTTTTCCCATCTACAACCGGGAACTCCTCAAGCGCATCAATGCAGAGACCCTGCTGGCCTGGCAGCAGACCGGTGGCTTCTTGTTGTTCTCCCTGTTGCTTCCATTCTATCTATGGCTCTTTCCGGTCGACACCATCTGGCCCGGCCTCACGGACTGGGGCTGGTTGCTGGTCCTTGCTCTGTTCTGCTCAGTACTGGCCTTCTGGCTTTCGGCCGCTGCCCTGACCCGGCTTTCCGCCTTTACCGTTAACCTCACCTATAACCTGGAACCCGTATACGGCATCCTGCTTGCATTTTTCGTTTACCGGGAAAATCGGTTTCTGGGCCACTGGTTCTATGTCGGATTCGCTGTGATCGCCTTTGCCATCTTTCTGCATATCCGGCTGCTGGTCCGGGAGGAACGCCGGCTCACAACGGATGCCACGGCATTGGATTAAATTCGTCAATGTAATCAGTTCATATGCGCCTGTTCCTACTCCTACTGGTACTGCTGTTTTCTGCAGCCCTTGCACGAGCCCAGAAAAAGCCACTCGACCACAGTGTATATGATGCCTGGCAGCATATCGGTGAGCGATTGCTCAGTGCCGACGGGCGTTGGGTCGTATATACCGTGGAGCCTCAGGAGGGTGATGGGCAACTGGTCGTGAAAGCGACCGATGGTCATTGGGAACAGCAGGTGCCCAGAGGTTTTGGTGCGACGATCACTGAGGACGGTCGTCACCTCATTTTTCGGATCCGTCCTCTTTTCAGTGAGATCCGAGCCGTACGGCAGAAGAAGAAGAAGGCTGATCAGCTCACGAAGGATTCGCTTGGCATACTCGATCTGGTTAACGGAACGCTCTGGAAACGGGAGGGGGTAAAAGGGTACAAGACTTCGGACCGGTCGGCAGGCTGGGTGGCCTATCAGGTCGAAAAGCCGATCGAACAGCCGGGCTTGAGAACCCTTAACGGTTCGAGGAGGGCAAATCCTGTGGCAGACAGCCTGCAGCGGGTGATCGACTCACTCCGGTCGGTACTGTTGCAAACGGATAAAAAACGTAAGAAAGAAAAAGAGGAAGAGGATGCCGATACCGGTGATGCTGACGGTGACGTCGTAACGGGTCCGGATACCGAAAGCGGGAACGATCTGGTCGTCCGTAACCTGCACAGCGGGGAGGAGATCTATTTCTACCGGGTGTTGGAATATTATTTCAGCAGGGAAGGCGCTAAGATGGTGATCGAGCAGGCCCGCAATCCGAACGACTCCTTCAGCATTCATCAGGTGGTATACTACGATCCGGCGAGCATCGCATGTGTTACACTGAGCCGGGGCGGCAAGGAATATCGGAACTTTGTGATCTCCGAAGATGGCTCGCAGGTCGCGTACCTCGCCGAGCGTGACGCACGGCCCGGAGATCCGGTTGCCTATTACCGGTTGTGGCACTTTCGCTCTGGACAGGACAGTGCCCGGCTGCTGGCCGACAAGAATTCGGCCGGGATGCGCCTGGGCATGACCATCAGCGAGCATGGCAATCTCAACTTCAGCAAAAGCGGGAGGCGTCTGTTCTTCGGAGTCGCACCGGTACCCGTACCCAGGGACACCACGATCACCGAGGCGGAAATGCCCAAGGTAGATATCTGGCATTACAATGATGAGTACCTGCAGACGGTACAGACCTTACCGGCGCGATTGCGGCAGGCCCAACAGGAGAACTGGATGGCGGTCTATGACTTCGCGGAACAGCGTGTCCGCCAACTGGGAAGCCGGGAAGTGCCACAGGTGCTGCAGACGGCCGAGGGCGATGGTGCCTTTTTCGTCGGTATCTCCGATCAGGGAAAGCGGATCGAGAGTCAGTGGAACGGCGGCACCCGAAAGGATGTGTATTCGATTGAAGTGGTCACCGGGCGTACGACCTTAGTGAAAGGGGACCTCCATGGACAGGTCTATCCCTCGTACAATGGCAACCATATCGCCTGGTACGATCGTGCTGCCCGACATTATATGGCCTGGGACGGCCGGTCGGTGCGGAACATTTCTGCCTCGGTTAAAGTCCCTTTATGGAACGAAGAATCCGATCTGCCGGACGATCCTGTGAACTATGGCGTCATGGGCTGGCACGAGGGCGACTCGGCCCTTTACGTGTATGACCGCTATGATGTGTGGAAGCTCCCGCTTGAGCCGGGACAGACCGCCCTGAACATCACCGGTCAGGGTCGTTCCGCAAAGGCACGGTATCGGTACCTGCCTGCCGACCCTGACCTGAAATTCTTCCGCAGCGGTCAATCGGTCCTTTTCAGGGTGTTCGGTACCGAAACGAAAACGGATGCATTGCTCGAGGGGCGTATCGGATCGTCCCTAGCTCAGCAGGAGGTGGAGCGTTGTGATTGTCAGATCGGACCGGTTACGTCGGCCCGGAAAGCTCCGGTCCTGGCCTATACCAAGGAAACCTTCCGCGAATCGCCTGACCTCTATGTACGGGCTATCACATCTCCGTATCCGGAGAAGGCCCTTCGGCTTTCTGCCCTGAATCCGCAGCAGGCGGATTATCGCTGGGGTACTGCCGAGTTGTTCCGATGGAAAGCTTACAATGGGAGGGAGGCGACCGGACTCGTGTACAAGCCCGATGGGTTCGATCCCCGCCAAAAATATCCCGTGATCGTTTATTTCTATGAGCGGCTCAGCGACGGGCTGCACGACTACAAGGAGCCGGCTCCCATCCGAAGTGCCGTGAACGTGCCTTTCTTTGTGAGCCGGGGGTATATCGTGTTCATGCCCGATATCGAGTATCGGATCGGGTATCCCGGACAGAGTGCCTATGATTATATCGTCAGCGGTGCGCGCGCCTTGGTCCGCAAGGGGTGGGCCGACAGCACCCGAATGGGACTGCAAGGGCATAGCTGGGGCGGCTATCAGGCGGCCCAGGTGGCCACCATGACCTCCCTGTTCCGGGCCGTATGGGCCGGAGCACCCGTGGCCAACATGACCAGTGCGTATGGCGGGATCCGGTGGGAAAGTGGTGCCAGCCGTCAGTTTCAGTACGAGCGTTCCCAGAGTCGCATCGGCGCCACACTTTGGGAACGACCGGACCTATATGTGAAAAATTCGCCGCTGTTCCATCTCGACAAGGTGACGGCACCCATCGTGATGATGCACAACGATGCGGATGGTGCCGTACCGTGGTACCAGGGTATCGAGTTGTTCACCGCCCTGAGACGCCTGGGGAAGAAAGTGTGGATGTTCAATTACAACGGACAGGGTCACGGACTCACGCAACGTCCCGATATGCGCGATTATCAGATACGGATGCAGCAATTCTTCGATCACCTGCTGAAAGGGGAGAAGCCTGCCCGTTGGATCACGGAAGGAGTTCCCGCCGTGCGTAAGGGAAAGGATTGGGGTCTTGAAACGGTCGATTGATACGGCCCTAGGGTCCCTCAGGCCACCGTACTGATGTATTTAACAAGGCTACGCTTGGCGATGGGCAGCAAGGTTTCCTCGATGGGGAAGTCCAGCTCAGATTCGATCGAATAGACGGCCGGATTGGGAAGGTCGGGCCGCTCGCGTATGAGATCGCTTTTCAGCTGTTCGTATGTGCAGGAGATGCTCCGTTCCCGTTCATCGATGAAGGCAGTACGGATGCTGCGATATCGTTCATCGTGTTTTTCGAAGATCGAGAGCCGGTACTGATACAGCCGTATGGCCCGGGTATCGGCCGTACTCAGAAAAAAGTAGCCTTCGCGGGTGTCCAGAGGTACCAGTCCTATCGGCTGTATATCCATTTTTTCCTCAACGTATTCGTAAAGCTCCGTCCCGTTGGAGATCGTATTCCGGATATGCCGGGCCGAATAGTGTATGATCTGCTCCAGCTCCTCCATCAGCTCATCATCTTCGATCATCTGCTCATAGAGCAGTTGGAGTTTTTCCAGTTGCATGCCGGTCAGTTTTTTCGGAAAGTGCTCCTGCAGGTGCTTCTTGTTCTCCCGGAATGCCACCAGGTTTTGGTAGTGAAAGATGACGTCAGCGAGTTGTGGGTACAGTTTGTTCTGATTGAAGTGCCGGTTCACCTCCTGCAGGTAAGCGAGTAGGGTGTATTTCTTAAGTTCGAAATCGATACGGCCTTCGGCGAACCAGGTTTCGGACAGAGATCTCATGGCAAAGGGTTTCGTACCCTAATTTACTAGAAGACCGTCGAACTCCCCGGAACGTTTATCTTTAAGTTGTTAAAAACACTTGCATGCACTTCCCTTTTTTCCTGCTTCTTTTTCTGATTGTATCCTGCAGCCAGCGAGTATATGTCGTACGCCATGCCGAGAAGCAGGCGGTACTGGCAGGGGCAACGGCCATGGAGGCCAGCGACCCACCCTTGTCGGCAGCCGGCGAGCTTCGGGCCCTCGCATTACGAGACCTGCTTCGGAGGAAACAGGTACGGCATGTGTTCGCTACCGATTACCGGCGCACCCGAACCACCGCACTGCCTTTATGCGAAGCCCGGCGACTCCCGTTGCGACGTTACAGTGCGAAAAAGGATTCCCTCGCTTCCTTCTGCAAACTCTTACACAACATCCGAAATGGATCCATTCTAGTTGTGGGTCATTCCAATACGGTGGACGATCTGGTCAATGCACTGGCAGGTCGAGTGGCTCTTCCGTCGGATCTGCAGGACGGGGAATACGATCGACTCTTCATCCTGCGCAGGAAGGGGAAAGGCTATGCCTTCCGCGCATCGGTGTACGGAGAAAGGAGCCTGCCCTGAATGGCAGCTCAGAATTCGCGCTCGGGGTGGAAATTTTCCAATTCCTTGGCTACGGCGGTCAGGAAAGTAGCGCCCAGACTGCCATCAACGATACGGTGGTCGTAGCTCATGCTCAGGTACATCATATGGCGGATCGCAATGCTGTCGCCGGCCGGGGTTTCCACGACCACGGGGCGTTTTTTGATGGCGCCGACCGCCATGATGGCCACCTGAGGCTGGTTGATGATCGGTGTGCCCATCAGACTCCCGAACGTGCCGACGTTGGTGAGTGTGAACGTACCACCTTGCGTATCATCTGCCTTTAGCTTTCCGTTGCGGGCGTTGTCGGCAAGGGTGTTCACCTGGCGCGACAATCCGACGAGGTTCAGCTGGTCGGCCTGCCGGATGACGGGTACGATCAGGTTGCCGCTAGGCAATGCAGTGGCCATGCCGATGTTGATGTCTTTCTTTACGATGATCTTGTCGCCCTCAAGGGAGCAGTTGATCAGGGGGAATTTTTTGATGCAGCGAACGATCGCCTCGATGAACAGGGGTGTGAAAGTGATTCGGGTGCCTTCCCGCTTCTCGAAATCCTTCTTTACCCGGTCGCGCCACTGTACGAGGTTGGTCACGTCGGCCTCTGTGAAGCTGGTCACGTGCGGACTGGTCTGTTTGCTTCGAACCATGTGTTCGGCGATCAGCTTCCGCATCCGATCCATTTCGATCACTTCCACATTACCGGTATAGGGGGTCAATTCCTGCCTGGGAGCCGGGGCCGGTTCCACCCGGGATACCGGGATCACAAAGGTTTCCGTTACCTGCGGTACGGCAACTGTTCGGCCGCTTTTACGGTCGCTTACGTATTGCAGGATATCTTTTTTAGTGACGCGTCCCTCATTTCCCGTGCCGGGGATCGCTTCGAGTTCGGTCATGCTGACCCCCTCGCTTGCCGCGATGTTGAGCACAAGGGGGGAGTAAAAGCGGTTGCCACCGGCCGGCGCCGGTTGGGGCATCGGCCGGCTGGGCAGAGTTTCGACGACCTCAGCCTGTTGCACGGGGGCTGGTGCCGGGCGGGGTGCGGAGGCTGCAGGGGATGCGGCATCAGTGCGGACCTTTGCGATCACGGTACCGATGGGCACCACATCGTTCACCTGAAAGAGGACCTGCTCGATGACGCCAGCCGCCGTACTGGGCACTTCACTGTCGACCTTGTCTGTGGCGATCTCGAGGACGGTTTCGTCCATCTTCACGGTGTCGCCCGGTTTTTTATGCCACTTCAGGATGGTGGCTTCCATGATGCTTTCGCCCAGTTTCGGCATAACGAGGTCGACAATGGCCATAGTTTGGTATTTAAATACGATGCACGACCCTTCCTGACTGGCGTTCAGGCAAGTGTCCGTGTGTGGTCAAAGGTAGTGAATCGGAGGGTATCGGCCGGTCAGCTGCGTGTCAGTATGAACCGGCGAAGCAGGTTCAGTGCGTGCAGGGCGGTGAGCGTGATGTTGCGCTGCCGGTCGAACCGAAAGCGCAACTCGCGGGTCTCGATCCGGTCCGCATCGCCCACGGCGACCCATACGGTACCGACAGGCTTATCAGAAGTGCCGCCGTCCGGTCCCATGATGCCGGATACGGCAATTATATAATCGGTTGCCAAAACCCGGCGGGCTCCCGCAGCCATTGCACGCACGGTTTCCTCACTCACGGCGCCGTGCGTCTGCAGGATCGTTGAGGGAACTTCCAGTATCTCCTGTTTCACCCGGTTGTCGTATGCGATCACGCTGCCCATGAAGTGACGCGAGGAGCCGGGGATACTGGTCAGCAAGTGCGCGATATACCCTCCTGTGCAACTCTCAGCGGTTCCCAGGGTCTTGCCCTGTTCCTGGAGCAGCCGGCCGACGACCGTCTCGAGGCCTACATCCTCTCCTGCAACGAGGTGGTCCTTCACCAACGCTTTCAGCGTATCGAATAAAGGGAGGAGCTCCCTCTCCAATTCGCCGGCGGAAGTTCCGCGTGCCGTCAGCCGCAGTTTCACCATGCCATAGCTGGGCAGGTAGGCCAGTTTGATATGGGGTGGAAGGGTCGGTTCATAGTCCTTCAGCATCTCTGCCAGTACGGATTCTCCCAGGCCGGCGGTGAAGGCCGTTCGGTGCAGAATGGCGGGAAGGGTCAGTTCTTTCAGCAGTCGGGGGAGTACCGCCTCTTTCATGAGGCCTTTCATTTCATGCGGCACACCGGGCAGCGAAAAATACAGCACTTCTTTTCCGTCGGCCCTTCGTTTTCGGAACATCATGCCGGGGGCTGTTCCCCACTCGTTGGTGAGCACTTCACAAACATCGGGCACATCGGCCTGCCGGACGTTGCGGTCCAGCAGCGGGCCGGGACGGCGGAAAACCTGTTCGAACAGGTACTTGATGTGTTCCAGTACGGCCTCATTCCGGACCAACTTGCCCCCAAAGTAGTTACAAAGGAGCGGCTTGGTGATGTCATCCGCGGTCGGGCCAAGGCCGCCCGTGATCAGGATGATATCGGAGGCCGGTCCCTCATCATCCAATGCCTGACGGATATCCGCAGCCACATCGCCCACGGCCACACGTTTGCGGACCCAGATCCCGATCCGGTTCAGTTCCTGTGCGATGAAGGCTGAATTGGTATCGATGGTCTGTCCGATCAGCAGTTCGTCGCCGATGGTGATGATGGAGGCTTGGGCGGTGGCAGGGGTCATACAGAAGGGATGGAATGGGAGTGAAACCGTATTTTCAATGCAAAGTAACCATATGAGGATGAAAAAAGTTCTGAAGCGGCCCCTGAATCTGTATCGGTGGATACCGGTGCTGCTGTTGGTTGTTGTCGCCGGACCGGGTCGGTGTCAATCGTTGGCCGAGCGGCTGTCTGGCGCCTGGGACCGGTTTGTCGGCGACAGCCAATTACGCTTTGCACAGGCATCGCTTCACGTCGTGGACGCTGAATCCGGTCAGGTCGTATTCGATCGTAATGGTCATACCGGACTGGCGCCGGCTTCGACGCAGAAGGTGCTGACCAGTATCGCCGCTTTTGAATTGCTGGGTCCATCATACCGGTACCGGACATCCGTGTACTTGGCCGGACCGCTACGGCGGGACACCCTGGATGGCGACCTCGTGATCCAGGCATCAGGCGATCCCACATTCGGTTCCTGGCGGTACGCGGGTACCGGCCGCGGTCAGGTGCTGGCAGCATTGGTCAGCGTACTGCGGGCAAAAGGGGTGCGGCATATTTCGGGTACGCTCCGCATCGATGAACGGCGGTTCAG
>JBJOMF010000248.1:0-2630 GCA_046052505.1 Bacteroidota bacterium
GTATAGCAGAACAGGGGCAGCGTCGGTGCATCGGCCGCTGTTTCATAGGCGGCCAGGTAGAATCCGGTATGGGCGGGCGGAATGAATGCGGCTACGGCCCACCCTTTTTCGCAAAGCCGCATCTCTCCGGTATTTACATCAACCCCGATGCCACGTCGTCCCGGTAGTTCATACAGGGAGCCACCCTCGGGCAGTGGGATCCAGTCGCTGCCCGGAATGGGCAGGGCATCCCATCCTGTGCGTCCGGTCACATATAAAGAAGTGTCTTCGAAGATCTGGCCGTTGCCATCGGAATAGAGAAGAAAGGGAGACATGCCGGTTCGGTATGGGGATTGAAGATTCGAGGCCTTGGTGGTAAAGCTACGCTAAAAGCGGATTAGGATGCCGTTATGGAAGATGGGTGGGCGCTGGCGATCCGTTCGGTGCAAAACCGGTTGAAGGCGGCCTCGTCGATCGGATCCGAATCGGGAAGCAATTCCTGCTGGAGCAACCGGTTGTTCCTGAAATCGACCGTTACCAGTCCGTCACGTAGCACCAGATTGCTAAGTTCCTCCCAGCCGATGCTACGGGTCCGAAATCCCTCAAGCCGGACACCGGTGTCTGATAGGGCGAGTATCGGACTGCGAACGGCCATGACATATAAAAAGACGACCATCATCAGGATGGGTCCGATCCACCAGTGCCGTTCGAACAGGTGCAACCCGCTCAGGAATCCAAGTGCCATGACGGCCGGATCCATGGCGGTGCGGTGAGCCGGTTTGATCACTTTCTGCTGTATGAACGGTACCAGACAAAGCACAACGGCGAGTACGGCCCTTGTCAGCGGCTTTTCCTGTGGTTCACGGTAGGCTTGCAGCAGGAAATAAAGCAGATCGAGTCCGACGATCAGCCAGAGGGAACGGCGGTAGGAAACCCTGCGGTCATGACGTAGCGGCAGTCGATAGGAGGGCATGTGCGGTTCAGGCGGGGGTGGTATGGCTGCTCACGAGCAAGTTGCATAATTTGAAAAGGACCCGGGCCCCCACATTGGCATCCCAGTCGGTATCCCCGCCGATGCCTACCTCGTTGAGGTCGAACCCGATGATCTGTCGTCCACTCTTCCATACGGCGGTGAGCAGGTAGAAGACCTGTTCCATCTCAAAGCCACCGGGCACGGGTGTGCCGGTGAACGGGCAGAGTTTGCGGTCGAGCCCGTCAATGTCAAAGCTGATGAATACTTTTTGGGGCAGGCGGGATACGATATCCTCCGTGATCTGCTTCCAGGTATGGCCTTCGAACTGACGCTGCCGGATGTCGCGGTCAAAGAAGGTGACGATGCGGTCGCCATTGGCTTTGATGTACTCCCATTCGCCCTGGCTGTAATCGCGGATGCCGGCTTGTACCAAACGCTCCAGTTCGGGTATTCCCGAAAGGGCATTGTACATCACACTTGCGTGCGAGAAGAGGAATCCTTCATAGGCTTCGCGCAGGTCGCAGTGGGCATCGATCTGCAGGATCCCGAAACTGCCGTGTTTGGCTGCGATAGCCCGGAAAAACCCCAGGGGGGTGCTGTGGTCACCTCCCAGCAGGCCAACCAACTTGCCTTTGTCGAGGAGGGCCTTGGTCTGCTCGTACACCCAATTGTTCAGGAACTGCCCGCCCTCGTTCACTTCCTTGAGCGTCTTGGTCATGAACTGATTGGCCGTAACGGCTTCCCCCCGGGAAATATAGTCGATATAGAGCTCGGCCTCTTTCCGCAGGTAATCGCTTTTCATCAGGATCTTCTTGTCCGTCGCACGCATGTAGAATCCCTGCTTCCAGGCATCGGGCATCTCCGGGTCGAACAGGTCTACCTGGTAGCTGGCTTTGAGCACCGCTTCAGGGGCACGCGCCGTACCCGCACCGTAGCTCACCGTAACTTCCCAGGGCACGGGCAGGATGATCAGGCGGGAGTCGTCCTCGCTGGTGGGAAGTCCGAATATATTGTTCTCGGGATTCCCGACATCATTGGGGTTGTAATTCGACAGGTCTACCATGGGTCAGTAAGTTGAAGGCCGTGCAAGTTAGGGGCCTTTATACGGGTGGCAAAAATTTGGTGGGGGATTGCCAATCGCCCCGGGTCTCAGGTCTCCATGGCCAATAAGGCATCAAGGTTTCGGATGCCGATGTGCTTTTCGCTGTTGAATCCTTCCGCGTACTTGACGCCGATTTTTTTCCCGATCATCCTTGCCCGGGCCACGATCGCTTCCAGGAATTCGGGGGTGCTGATATAGGTCTGTGGCCCGTTCTTGGCCTGCTCTCCGATATGGAACTGTGTGGCATAGGCCTGAATGGATCTCATACGCTGATCGAATACATCGGTGATATCCACAATCAGGTCCGGTTCCTGGTATCGGTCTTGTATATAATGGAGTATATAGGCCGGACGCCAGCGGGCCTGTTCCTTCCCCTCCGAATCCGCCGTGATGATCTTGCTGAGGCCGGCGAGGAAGCAGGCTTCGGCCACTAGCCGACCGGCGCGTCCGTGGTCGGGGTGGCGGTCGTTGAGGGCATTGGTAAGAACGATATCGGGCCGGAAGCGGCGGATGGCGCCGATCACCGCTCGTTTATGTTCCTCATCGTTGGTAAAGAACCCGTCTCGGAACCGCAGG
>JBJOMF010000249.1:0-18745 GCA_046052505.1 Bacteroidota bacterium
TACTGGTGAAACCCCTGATGCAAGACTATCCGCCGTTGCAGGTGATCCGATGGGTGTTCACATTCGGCCTGCTGTTTATACTGCCCTTTGGCTGGCAGCAATTCGATGCCGTAGATTGGTCACAGTTTGGCTGGTCACACCTGACCTCACTGGCGACCATCGTTTGCTGTGGCACCTTTCTGGCGTACTCCTTCAATGCCTTTGGCATCAAGCATCTGGGTGCCGGTACGGCAGGATCTTACATTTATACCCAGCCCCTGTTTGCGGCGGTGATCGCACTGCTGTTTCTGGATGAACGACTGACTACGGAGAAGCTGGTCGCCGGTGCCCTTATTTTTCTGGGGGTTTTTCTGGCCAGCCGTAAAGTAACGCCCCCGATCGGCGATTGATGCCTGCCTCAAAGGGCCTTGGGCTGATCGAAAAACCAAAAGTCCTTTTGTGCATCCCGGAAGGTAGACCAGTCCTCGCAGTGGATGCGGACTGCGAACACCCCGCAGGTAGGGATATTGTCGATCCGTACGTCCGTCAACTGGTTAGCGAATGCGGTGATCCCGTCATTATGTGCAAAGAGGGCGACTGTATCACAGTCGCGGTCCAGGTGGCTCAGCACGTCATAGTATACGGAGGGCGGCGCCAGGTAAAGCGCTTCGTTGTAAAGGACCTGTTTCTTTTTTACATCGAGTTCCTCCGCAAATACGCGGGCCGTGCGAGCGGCCCGCTTGGCAGGGCTCGATAGGATCCGATCCGGGCGGATGTGTTTCTCACGCAACCGGCGGGCCATCACCGGCGCATCGCGCTTCCCGCGTTCATTGAGCGGACGGTCGAAATCGTCCAGCGTCGGATCGTTCCAGTCGCTTTTTGCGTGGCGGACAAGGATCAGCGTCTTCATGATCACTGGTTTTGATGGCGTGTCGTACCTCAATAGCCCCGTACGTTCTTGCCTTCCATATAATTGATGAAAGCCTTGTTCACCACGCGGTTGCCGCCGGGCGTGGGATAGTTGCCGGTGAAATACCAGTCGCCCAAATTGCGTGGACAGGACCGGTGAAGGTCTTCAATGCGCTGGTAGATGACTTCTACCGGAATGGACAATCCGGGCGGCGTGATGAGCTGTGCGATCTTAGCGGCAATAGCCTCCGCTGTAAAAACGTTATAGAGCTGTTGAACAACGTTAACCGTATGAAGGCGGTCGGTCCGGGCCAGTTCCCGGCACTGTTCGTGCAGCTGCCGGAGAAAGTCGGTACGCCCCTGATCGCGGAGCAGCTCCACTGCAGCATTGAACGCGATGAAGTCGCCCATTTTGCTCATATCAATCCCATAGCAGTCCGGGTAACGGATCTGGGGGGCCGAAGAGACGATGATGATCTTGCGGGGACGGAGACGTGCCAACATCCGAACGATGCTTTCCTTGAGGGTGGTACCACGCACGATGGAGTCATCGATGACCACGAGGGTGTCCTCTCCGGGACGTACCGTTCCATACGTGATATCGTATACGTGTTGCACCATTTCATTGCGGCTGGCGTCCTCGGTTATGAACGTACGCATCTTTACATCCTTGATGGCAATCTTCTCCACCCGGATACGGCGGTTGATCATCTCCTGCAGCCGAGCAGCATCGATGTCCTTGCCCCAACCGAGTATCCGTTCCGTTTTTACCCGGTTCAGGTAATCTTCCATCCCTTTCAGGAGTCCGTAGAAGGCGATCTCGGCAGTGTTCGGGATGAAGGAGAAGATGGTGTTTTTGAGGTCATGGTCGATGGCCTGAAGTACCTGTTCACTGAGGTGATAGCCCAGTGCGGACCGTTCCCGGTAGATCTCCTCATCGCTGCCGCGTGAAAAATAGATGCGCTCAAAGCTGCAGGCCAGCCGCTGTTTCGGTTCCAGGATCTGTGCGATCTCGATGGTGCCGTCGGCCTCCACGATCAACGCCTGACCGGGGAGCAGTTCCTTCACATCTCCTTCGCCCGCATCGAAAGCGGTACGGATGGCGGCCCGTTCGCTGGCGGCGACAACGACCTCCTCATTGATATAGTAATAAGAGGGCCGGATGCCATGAGCGTCGCGGAACACGAATCCGACCCCATTTCCGGTGATCCCGCCCACATGAAAACCGCCATCGAGCAGGGGGAGAGTCTTCGCGAGCACCTTCTTGATATCGAGGTGACCCGGAGAGGAGGCATCCTCCCTGCACAGGAAGCTGTGCATGAGCTCAATGAGAGCGGCCAGATCGCTGAAACGGACGGTTTCATTGGGTTCTTTGCCGCTGAGTGCGAAGAGTTCGTTGGGGTTGACGATGTTGAAATTACCCGCCAGCGCCAGGTTGCGAGCGGGGATCGTATCGCGATTCACGAAGGGATGACAGTATTCAAGTTTGTTCTTTCCCTGGGTACCGTAACGCAGGTGGCCCAACAGGAGTTCGCCGAGAAAATTGAGATGGCCTTTCATCAGGCCGGGGTGTTTTCGGATATCGGGATGGTATTTTTCGAGCTCATCGATCTCCTGCCCGATCCGCTGGAACAGGTCGGCAATGGCCTGCGGGGCATTGCTGCGAATGCGGTTGAGGAAGGGATAACCCGGCTCTACATGGAGCTTGACCGAAGCGATCCCGGCACCGTCCTGGCCCCGGTTGTGTTGCTTCTCCATGAGCAGGTAGAGCTTGTTCAGCCCCCACAATACCGTCCCATACTGCTGCTGATAGTAGGAGAACGGTTTCCGGAGCCGGATGAATGCCAGTCCGCATTCATGTTTGATGGGATCGCTCATGGAGAACGTAAAGGTATCGATAAATCGAAGCGAAAAAAGCCGGGGCGGTCCGAAAAAAAGAAAGTCAGGAAGGATCCCCTGTCAGAACGACGATTTTCCGGTATCGAATTTCTGCAGCTGGGGGCATTCCCGGGCGGTACCCTCGTCGATCATGACATAGTACGTGGGGAGCTTCTCCCGGATCCACTTCTCGAGGAGTTTGGCCTTTTTCTCCTCGAGGGCAAAATTCGAGATCTTGCTATAGTCGTCCTGAAGGTTCATGCGGTGCGGCTCGGAGCGCGACTTTAGATACACGATACGCACCCCCTTTTTCCCCTGGTCGCCTTCGAAGGGTACAGGCTGTGAGATATCCCCGACCTTCATCTTGCTGATGAGACCGACCAGGTCCTTATCGAGCTGGTCGATGGTCACATAGGTGGATCCGTCGCGACCGGTGATGAAAGGCCCCGCATATTTGGCCGCCTCATCGTCACTGTAGCGGGCAGCGGCGGCATTGAATGTCAGGGTGCCCGCGATGATCTTTGATCGCACGGAGTCGAGCTTGGCCCGGGCGATACGGATCTCGTCATCGGTGACCGGCGGCACCCGAAGGATATGGCGTACCATGGCATCATCCCCGTTGCGTTCCACCAGTTGGATCAGGTGGTAGCCGAACTTTGACTTCACCGGGGCCGACAACTCGCCATCTTTCAGGCGGAAAGCGGTAGAGAGGAATACGGGGTCCCAGCTTTTTTCGGCCCGGTTCACCTGATACTGCCCGCAGCGGTCCTTGCTTCCGGGGTCTTCCGATACGGCGCGGGCCAGTTGGCAGAAATCGGCGGTCTTGCCCAGCAGCTGCCGGCGGTAATTATTCATTTCCCCCAGCACGTACTGCTCGATCTCGCGCGAGGCTTTGGGATACAGAATGATCTGTCCGATCTCAAGTTCCGACTCGTAATACGGCAGGCTGTCCTTGGGTATCTTCTCGAAAAAGGTCTTCACTTCGGTAGGTGTGATCCGAACGTTGTCGACGATCTTGCGTTGCATGGCACCTGCCAGCTTTTGTTCCTTCACGGATTCCCGGGCATCGTCCTTGATCTGGTAGATGGTCTTCCCGGCCACCTCCTCCAGGGCCGCCTGGCTGCCCAGCTGGTTGATGTAGTACCGGATCTTCTGGTCGAGTTCGGCCTCCACCTCATCATCGGTCACCGGAAGGGAATCCTTCTGGGCCTGAAGCATGAGTATCTTGGAAACAACGGCCTGCTCCATCATCATGCAATACCCGTTCTCCGGAACGGACCCGCCCTGACGAACGATATCGAGTAGGGAGTTCTGAATATCGGAATGGAGGATGATTCGATCGCCCACCACACCGGTGATCTTGTCGGCCACTACCTTCTGCGGCTGCGCCCATACCTTTCCCTGAAGGAGCAGGATGGCCAGCAGCCATGCCGTCGGATACTTTAAGAAACGCATAATTCAAAAATAGTGTCGCCCGCTTTGTACAGGGCTTCACGGTTCCATGTTAACAAAATTTTGACCCTTGCCCGGCGGATCAAAGCGTGCGCTTGATCTCCTCTTCCTCATAAGCCTCCACCACATCACCGGCCTTGATATCGCTGAAATTCTTGATCGTCAGACCGCATTCCATGCCGGACTGCACTTCCTTCACGTCGTCCTTGAACCGCTTGAGCGATCCGAGCTCGGCCACACTGCCGGCGGCCGGGTAGATGACGATGCCGTCACGGATCAGGCGGACCTTGGAGTCACGGCGGATCTTACCGTCCATGACATAGCAACCGGCCACTGTAGCCTTGTCGAACTTGAATACTTCCCGGATCTCCACATTGGCCACGATCTTCTCCTGGACCTTGGGCTCCAGCATGCCCTCCATCGCACTCTTCACCTCCTCGATGGCATTGTAGATGATCGAGTACATCTTGATCTCGATACCGGCATTCTCCGCCAGGCGTTGAGCCTGCAGAGAGGGACGGACATTGAAGGCGATCACGATGGCATCGGATGCCTCAGCCAGTACGATATCGCTTTCATTGATCTGGCCTACACCCTTGTGGATGACATTGACCATGATCTCTTGGGTAGACAGTTTCTGAAGCGAGTCGCTGAGGGCCTCTACGGAACCGTCCACATCGCCCTTGATGATCACCTTGAGCTCCTTGAAACTTCCCAATGCCAGGCGGCGTCCGATCTCGTCCAGCGTGATGTGCTTCTTGGTGCGGATGCCCTGTTCACGCAGGATCTGGGCCCGGCGATTCGCGATCTCCTTGGCCTCTGCCTCATCTTCGTATACCCGGAATTTCTCACCGGCCTGGGGGGCGCCGTTCAAGCCGAGCACCACGGCAGGCGCCGAGGGGCCGGCCTTCTCCTCCTTCTTATTCCGCTCGTTGAACATCGCCTTGACCCGTCCGAAGTACTGACCGCTCACGATGAGGTCGCCCGGTTGCAGGGTTCCGTTCTCGACCAGCAGAGTGGCAACATATCCACGTCCCTTATCGAGCGAAGCCTCGATGATCGTACCGGATGCTTCCCGGTCGGGATTGGCCTTGAGGTCGAGCAATTCGGCTTCGAGCAGGATCTTTTCCAGCAGTTTGTCCACGTTCAATCCCTTTTTGGCGGAGATCTCCTGACTCTGGAACTTACCGCCCCACTCCTCTACCAACAGGTTCATCTGTGACAGTTGTTCGTAAATCTTCTGGGGATTGGCCCCGTCCTTGTCGATCTTGTTTACCGCAAAGATCATCGGTACCCCCGCGGCCTGGGCATGGCTGATGGCCTCGCGGGTCTGAGGCATCACCGCGTCGTCGGCGGCGATGACGATCACAGCGATATCCGTGACCTTGGCACCCCGGGCACGCATGGCCGTGAAGGCCTCGTGACCGGGCGTATCCAGGAAGGTGATCTCCTTCCCATTGGACAGCTCCACCTGATAGGCACCGATGTGCTGGGTGATACCCCCGGCCTCCCCGGCCACGACATTGGCATTTCGGATGTAGTCGAGCAGGGAGGTCTTACCATGGTCCACGTGACCCATGATGGTGACGATGGGCGACCGGTGCTGCAGCGCATCCGCCTCGTCCTCATCGGCGAGCTCCTCTTCCATCTCCATCTGCTTCTCCATATCGATGAACTCGACATCGAAGCCGAATTCACTGGCAACGAGTTCGATCACTTCCGCGTCGAGGCGCTGGTTAATGGAAACCATGATACCCAGGCTCATGCACTTGCTGATCACTTCAGCAAAACTGACGTCCATCAGGTTGGCCAGCTCACTCACACTGATAAACTCGGTCACCTGCAGCTTATTGTCATCGGCAGCGTCTCCCTGGGCTTCGGCCAGTCCCTGTCGCTTCTCTCGGCGGAGCTTGGCCTTGAGACTGCGTCCACGGCCGGCACCCCCTGTCAGCTTGGCCTGTGTTTCCCGTATCTTTTCCTGTATCTCTTTTTCATCGATCTGCTTATCCTCCCGACGTCCGCGGTCCCGACGCCCTCCACCACCACCGCCGCCTCGGCCGCGGTCACCGGTTCCCGGCCTCTTGTCGGCTTCCTTGTTCACATAGATCTCCAACCGGCTGGTATCTTTTTTCTCCAGAGGAATCCGCTTGCGCTTTCCCTTCTCATCCCGAACCGGACGAGTATCATTCTGAACAGGAAGCTCGATCTTACCCAGGATCTTGGGGCCAGACAGCTTTTCGACTTCGATATTCTCGATGACCGGTGCCGTTTCAACGGGCGCTGGCGGTGCCGGTGCGGGAACCGTCTCTTCGGTCGTATCCTTCTTGGCTTTCTTGGATTTGGCCTTGGTCTCCTCAGCAGCGGGTGCAACCTCCTCCTTCTTCGCTTTGGTCGCCTTTTTCGGACGGGTCGATGAGTCGATCGCATCCAGATCGATCTTGTTGACCACTTTGGGCCCTTCCAGCTCAGGTGCCTCGGCTTTAACGAGCTCTTCTTTCTTCTCGGCGGCCTTTTTGCCCTTGGCAGGCTTTTCCGATTCGGTGGTGCGTGCAGCCGGCTTCTCTTCCTTGCGGAACAGGATCTCCTCATCCTCTTTCTTCTTCTTGCCCTCGGCGGTCGTTCCCTTGGGAAGCTCCAGCTGGTCGCTCTTGATCTTAGCGGCCTTGTCGGACGAGAACTCCAGCTGCAGGGCACGGTACATCTCCTCGGTGAGTTTCGAGGTGGGCTTGAGGTCGTCCTTGGGGAACCCCTTACCGATCAAAAAGGCGATCAGGGTGTCCTGCCCGATGTTGAACTCCTTGGCCGCGGCCAGTAATCGGGGAAGTTTAATTTCTGCCATTCAAATGGATTGATGTCAATGGTAAAGTGGCCGTCGCAACGGCCGGCGTTCTTATTCTTATTCTTTTTCGAATTCCTCTTTCAATACTTTGCGTACATCGGCGATGGTCTCTTTCTCCAGGTCGGTGCGGCGCTCCAGCTCCTCGGCTGTCAGGTCGAGTACACTGCGTGCGGTATCGCAACCCACCCGCTTGAGCTCCTCGATCACCCAGGCATCGATCTCGTCGCTGAACTCGTCGATGCTGATATCGAAGCCCTCCTGTTCCTCCTCCGAATCCCGGTATACATCGAGCTCATAGCCGGTTAGCTCGCAGGCCAGTTTGATATTGACCCCGCGGCGACCGATGGCCAGGGATACCTGGTCGGGCTTGAGATAAACGTTGGCATGTTTGGCCTCATGGTCGAGCTCCATACTGGTGATGCGGGCAGGGGTCAGGGAGCGTTGGATCAGTAATTGAATGTTACTGGTCCAGTTAATGACATCGATGTTCTCATTCTTCAACTCACGTACGATGCCGTGGATCCGGCTTCCTTTCATCCCCACGCAGGCACCGACCGGGTCGATGCGGTCATCGTAGGATTCGACGGCGACCTTCGCACGTTCACCCGGATCGCGCACGATCTTCTTGATAACGATGAGCCCGTCGAAGATCTCGGGCACCTCGATTTCCAGCAGCTTGGCCAGAAATTCAGGAGCGGTACGAGACAGGATGATCACGGGATTGTTGTTCTTCATATCCACTTTCTTCACCACGGCACGTATCGACTCCCCTTTCTTGAAATAATCCTGCGGGATCTGCTCGCTCTTGGGCAGGATGAGCTCATTGCCCTCCTCGTCGAGCAGGAGGATCTCCTTTTTCCATACTTGGTAGACCTCGGCGCTCACGATCTCGCCGACCCGGTCGCCGTATTTCTTGGCCAGGGCGTTCTTCTTCAGGTCGCCAATGCGGCTGGCGAGGGTCTGTTTGGCGGCCAGGATGGCGCGGCGGCCGAAATCGAACAGGTCGATCTCCTGATACAGTTCTTCGCCTACCTCGAAATCAGGTTCGATCTTGGTGGCGTCGGAATACGCGATCTGGGACAGGGGGTCCTCCACCTGGCCGTCCTCCACGATAAGTCGGCGGCGGATGATCTCCAGGTCGCCCTTTTCCGCGTTCACGATAACGTCGAAATTTTCGTCGCTGCCGAATTTCTTGCGAAGGAGGGTCTTGAAGACGTCTTCCACCACCTTCATCATGGTGGGCCGATCGATGTTTTCGGCTTCCTTGAAATCACGGAATGCTTCGATAAGGTTGATACTTGCCATAATCTGCGCTTTTTTCTTACGACCGCAAGCCCTGGTTTACCGGCATACGGCCCTGGTGAATGATGGTTTAAATTTTTATCTGGACCCGGATGGTCTTGATCGCATTCATCGGAACCCGGTGGTGCAGCACCTCGGCCTTCTTTCCCTTGCCCCGGTGCTCCTCCAGTTCGATCTCCGATTCGGATACCCCGATGAGGGTTCCTTCGGTACGGACACCTTCCGTAGTAATCACCTCCACAGGCCGGCCCGTATTTTTTACGTACTGACGGTAGAGCTTCAACGGCTCTTCCAGTCCTGGCGATGACAGTTCGAGCGAAAAATCCCCGTCCGGGAATAGCCCCGAGGCCTCAAGGATCCGGTACAGCTTCCGGTTGTACTGAACGAGGCGGTCGATGCTCACCCCCTGATCGCCATCAATGAAGACCTTGACATTGTGGGTGGGCTTGATCCGAACCTCGACCAGAAACAAGTCGGGCTCCACCCCGATCAGGGCGATCACCTGCTCTTCGATCGTACGTATCAGCGTGTCCGTGTTCATGTGATATAAAAGAAGAAGGGAACGGTCCTCGTTCCCTTCTTACAGCTATTTCCAATGCAAATATAGGCAACGTTGCCGTTCCCACCAAATACTGGGATGCGCCCTGTTTTTCCGGCCCGGGGAACCGTGTGGACCCTGTTGGGATCGAACCAACGACTCCCTGATTATGAGTCAGGTGCTCTAACCGTCTGAGCTAAGGGTCCTCTGCGCGACGCCTGAGCGGCAAAACTACTAAATTAACTTAAAGGGACTGCCTCGCCGATCGGTAACACAAAGCCGCATATCTTTGCGACCTTAAGCCCTCTTATGAAGAAAGGTATTTACCTGGCAACCATGGTGCTGCTGGTATTTTCCGCCGCCGCGCAGGACAGCACGGCCGGAAAGCCCAAAAAGTCCGCGTTGGACCTCAGCAACCGGGCGAATGACCACCTGCTGATCCAGTTCGGGATGGCGGGCTGGACCGGCACCCCGGATACCATCAACCAATCCGGATTCTCAAAGGCCTTCAACCTGTACCTGATGTTCGATTTCCCCTTTAAAAGCAATCCCCGCCTAAGCATGGCCCTGGGTGCGGGGATTGGAAATGACCATATCCGGTTCACGAAGACCGACATCGGCATCAAGAAGGTCGGCTCGACCCTGCCCTTTACCAACACCGCGGATACCAATCATTTTGAAAAGACCAAGTTGGCCACCACCTATCTGGAGATACCCGTCGAGTTTCGTTTTTCTGCCGACCCGCTCAATGTCAAAGGCCTGAAGGCGGCTATCGGTATCAAGGCCGGCACCTTGATCGATGCCCATACCCGGAACAGCAAGTACCAGAACCGCAGTGGCAACAGCCTCGGCGATTTCACTGTCAAGGAATCGGGACGCCGTTACTTCAACCGCACCCGTATCGTAGCCACCGCTCGGGTGGGCTATGGACGTCTCAGCCTTTTCGGGAGCTATCAGCTCACAAATGTGTTCAAGGACGGACAGGGACCCGCCGTACGCACCTGGGCCCTGGGCATCGCACTCAGTGGTCTTTGATCCGCGCTCCGGCGCACATTCAATTACCTTTGTACGCCGCCACCAGGAGGAGTTTTTCATGCATGCTGGATAAGAAAAAAAAGATACAACAGGCGGAACGGGCCGTTCTGGTCGGACTGGTTCACCGCGAACAGAACGAGACCCAGGTCCAGGAATACCTCGATGAGCTGTCCTTCCTGGCCGAAACCGCAGGGGCCGTGGCCGTGAAACGGTTCACCCAGAAACTGCCACACCCCGACAGCCGCACATTCATCGGAAAGGGAAAGCTTGAGGAGATCCGGCAATGGATACAGGGACGCGATATCCGGGTCATCATTTTCGATGACGAACTCACCGGTGCCCAGATCAACAATATCGAAAAGGCACTGGAAGTGAAAACGATCGACCGAAGCGATCTGATCCTCGACATTTTCGCCAGCAGGGCCAAGACCGCGCAGGCGCGAGCCCAGGTGGAACTGGCACAGTACCAATACATCCTCCCCCGACTCCGGGGCATGTGGAAACACCTCGAACGATTGGGAGGCGGTATCGGTACGAGGGGACCGGGGGAGACCGAGATCGAGACCGACCGCCGGATCGTACGAGATAAGATATCCCTGCTTCGGAAACGGCTTGCCGAGATCGACAAACAAGCCTTCACCCAACGGAAGGAACGCGGGGAATTCATCCGGGTATCGTTGGTGGGATACACCAATGTAGGCAAGAGTACACTGATGAACCTGATCAGCAAACGGGACGTGTTTGCTGAGAACAAGCTCTTTGCCACCCTCGATACCACGACCAGTAAGGTGGTCTTTGAGAACACGCCCTTTCTGCTCAGCGATACGGTAGGGTTCATCCGAAAGCTCCCCCACCATCTGGTAGAAAGCTTCAAGAGCACCCTCGATGAGGTGCGGGAGGCCGATATCCTGATCCACGTGGTCGACATCTCCCATCCGGCCTATGAGGACCAGATCGGTGTGGTGAACAAGACCCTGCAGGAACTGCATGCCCATGAAAAACCGATGCTCACGGTATTCAATAAGATGGACCGCTACGAAGCCAACACCTTCGATGCGTGGTTGGAACCCGCCACCAGGCAAGAGATCCTGGACGACCTGTACCAACGCTGGCAGCAGGAAACAGGGGGTCATGCCGTATTCATTTCCGCTACGGAGCGACGGAACATCGACGGGCTGCGTAAAACGATACTGGACCAGGTACGGGAGCTGTACCGGATACGTTACCCGTACAAGACCGGTTTTTTCTAACCCCCAAACCCGATCGAATGGATACGCCCGATCCGTATCAGTGGCACCGGGTGGCCGAGCATGTTGCAGAACTGGATTTCACGTCCGGCAATATCGCTTTGGCGGATGTGAACGGAAAGAAAGTCTGCATCGGACGTTCGGGAGAACGGCTCTTCGCCTTTGCCTGGAAATGCCCGCATGCCGGGGCCCGGCTATCGGAAGGTCATATTGACGCCCTGGGTCAGGTGGTATGCCCCCTGCACCGCTACAAATTCAACCCGCTGAACGGCCGCAATACCAGTGGTGAAGGCTATTACCTCAAACATTGGCCCGTGGAGATCCGTGAAGGGGCCGTATATATTGGGCTTGATCGGAAATAGAAAAACCGCCAGCGATCGCGGCGGTTGTATGCTGTGCCTTAAAATATCTCATTCAAACTCCAGCTCATTCACATGAAGCTCCCAAGTCTGCTCATCGGCCAGATAGACCGCAATCCCTCCCTCACCGACCTGGATGTTGCCCGGCTGTTCTGCGTAACCGGATAGGACCTGAGACGGTGAATGCATGACCTGAAGCGGATCGGAGAATTGAACGGGCTGACTCATGACCTTGAAGTGTTTGAGTAATAACGAACAAAGGCCATGAGATGTTCATCAACAATCCACTTTTGTCACAACAATGTCATCGGAGTCTTATTTTGATCCTATATTATTGACTTTCAATTTTTTAGGTTCTGTCTACGGCTTTACCAGAGTGGCCCGCAGGCGAATATCGCGGGAGGAAGCCCCGATTCGGACGGAAAAGTTTCCCGGCTCAGAGACCCATTCGTTACGGATGTCATTATAATAACGGAATGCTTCAGGTCCAAGCAGGATGCGCAGTTCCTTTTGTTCTCCGGGTAGCAGCGCTACCTTACTGAAGCCCTTCAACTCCTGATCGGGCCTGGGAATGGCGGAACCTTCCTGGTGCACATACACCTGAGCAACTTCCGCTCCCCTGAGATTGCCGGTGTTTCGAACCGTAAACCGGAGTTCCACTGCATCTCCGGATTGGGTGACCCGTAAACTGTCGTACGAAAAGCGGGTATAGGAGAGGCCATGGCCAAAGGGGAACAAAGGTGATACGCCATAGGTATCGAAATACCGGTAACCTACATAAATGTCATCAAAATAATGCACCGTATTGGTCGAGAGGTCACCGGGATATTCGCCGAGTTTATGCGCCGGATGGTCCTCGAGTTTTTGGGGGAAGGTGATGGGCAGTTTGCCGGATGGATTCACTTCCCCGAAGAGGATCTTGGCAATGACTCGTCCTCCTTCCATACCGGGATACCAGGATTGAAGGATCGCCGGCGCTTGAGCCACCCACGCACGCATGTCCACCGCACCACCACCGAAGAGAACGACGGCGGTTCTGGGATTGGCAGTGACGAGCGAACGGATCAGGCGGTCTTGACCGAAAGGAAGGTACATATCGGGCTTGTCCGTGTCCTCGGCGTCATAGGCATTGTCGGCCCAAACGGAGTGATCGTATCCGTGGAAGGAACCTCCTACATAGATAACGGCGTCGGCAGAACGGGCCAGGGCGACCGCCTCATCGATCTGTTGGTCGTTCGCTACTGCACCACGTTTCACCTCATAACCGGGTGCATAGAGGACTTTGATATGATTTCCGCAAAGGTCCCGTATGCCTTGCAGCGGGGTGATCTCATAAAAGGCCCGCACCTGCGAACTCCCGCCGCCCATGGATTGCTTCCGGTCAGCATTGGCACCGATCACGGCGATCGTGCGTATCTTTTTCCGGTCCAGCGGCAGGAACCGGTTCTCATTTCGCAGCAGTACCATACCCTCCTCGGCCACACGGGCAGCTACGTCCCGATGTTGCTCCGTATGATAGGATCCCGACATTCGGTTCGCATCCATGGCACCGGTCCGGATCAAGAGATATAAAACGCGACGCACTTTCTCATCGAGCAGGTATTCAGGCAGCCGGCCGGCACGGATCAGCCCGAGCAGGGTATCGCCCATGAAGAATTTACCATAATCGGGGTTGGGCAGCATGCCCAGATCGGTACCCATCTCCAGGTCCAGCCCGTTCCAGAATGGTTGGGCCGTACTGTTATTGGCATTCCAGTCACTCATCACCAGGCCCCGATATCCCCATTCCTTGCGGAGAATCTGGGTGAGCAGGTAATAATTCTGGGAAGCCCATTGTCCCCGGAAGCGGTTGTAAGCACCCATGACCGCATAAACACCTGCCTCCTGCACTGCAGCCCTGAAACCGGGAAGATAGATCTCCCGAAACGCCCGTTCACTCATGTGAACGTCGATAAGGGTGCGCTTGTTCTCCTGGTTGTTGGCAGCAAAATGCTTGACACAGGCCGCGACGCCCTGAGATTGCACCCCTTTAATGTAAGAAACCACCATGCGTGAAACCAAAAAAGGGTCTTCGCTCTGGTATTCGAAATTCCGGCCGTTCAACGGACTGCGAATGATATTGATACCCGGGCCCAAAATGATATCCTTCCCACGAAAACGCGCCTCACTACCCAGCACTTTTCCAAAAGCCAAACCCAACTCCGGGTTCCAGGTGGCAGCCAAACATACGCCGGTAGGAAGGTAGGTCCCCGAATCGGGCAGGTTGTTATCCAGGGCCCAGTCACGACCATGTTCGGGACGCACTCCATGCGGACCGTCGGACATCACAAGCTCCGGAATGCCCAAGCGGGGAATACCCCCCGACGTGAATGAGGAGTTGGCATGCACCAGGTGGACCTTTTCCTCCAGGGTCATCTTTCGCAGCAGGGTCTCGATACGCGACAGCGTGTCGCCTCCCTGAGCAGCGGCTGAGCCTGTAAAAAATAGGGCGACCGATAAACTGGCCGCCGTTGCGATTGCGGATAGAATGGACCTCATACTGGCAGGATCGTTAACTGAAAAGCGGTGGCAGGTTCTTGGAAAAGAGCCCGCGGGTCCGCCCTTCTATGATTGCTTAGCCACACATGAAAAACACGTGTGGCTTGCGAAAGTACTTCCGGGAGGATTAGGGGTGAAGAATTCCGCCACAACAAGACTACTACAATCAGGATGTAAAAAGTTACAAACCAATATGATAAAATACAACTTTACTACGTCAACGACAGGATCGGGCTACTGACCAGCCCCCCTTCTGGAAGCTGAAAAGAAAAGGTCCGGCCTTTGAAGCCGGACCTTAAAAAAAGTCATCGCCATCACCACTTCAGGTCATCGAGGTTGATCGTTTCACTGGATGTGGCCGGATCCCAGGGCTTGGGCCCGGCTGATTGTGATGCGGAATGCGGGGACCTTGCAGGCGAGGGGGCCGCCTTGAGCTCTTTGTTTACCGGAGAGGTTTGCTGCGCAACCTTATTGGTAACGACCGGCTTCGGACCCCGGGACGGGGCCGGCTTTTTCGACGAGCGACCCGTTGGACTGCCCGGCGACTCCAAGCGCAGCTTTCCCGTCTGGCGGGTATTTCGCTGTTGCCCGTTTGAACGGCCGCCGGTGGAACGTGGCGCCCTTTCAGAGGTACGCACCTCCGGAGCAGCCAATGCAAGCAGCGAAACCGGCGGCAGTGAACCGACGGGTATCTTTTTCCGGATCAGTTTTTCGATGGAAGCCAAGAATTCCCGTTCCTGATGGTCGCAGAACGAAAGGGCGGTGCCCCCGGCCCCTGCCCGACCGGTACGGCCGATCCGGTGCACATAGGTCTCTGGCACATTGGGCAGTTCATAATTCAATACGTGAGTGAGGTCATCGATATCGATTCCCCGCGCAGCGATATCAGTGGCTACCAGTACCCGAATCTGACGTTTCTTGAAATTCTCCAGAGCGGTCTGTCGGGCCTGCTGTGATTTATTGCCGTGGATCGCATCGGCAGGGATCCCGTTGGCATTGAGGCGATTGGCAAGCTTATTGGCCGCATGTTTCATCTGCGTGAACACGAGCATGGTCTTCACCGAGCCGTCACTGAGCAAGTGCAACAGATGACCCACTTTATCCTGCCGGTTTACATGAAAAACGGTTTGCTGAATGGTGTCTACCGTGGAAGATACCGGGGTTACTTCCACTTTCACGGGGTCTTTCAGCAGCACTCCTGCCAGTTTTTGGATCTCGGGCGGCATGGTAGCGGAAAAGAACAGGGTCTGCCGCTGAGCAGGGAGCTTGGCGATGATCCGCTTGACATCATGGATAAAGCCCATGTCCAGCATCCGGTCGGCCTCATCCAGGATAAAATAGCGGACTTGCCGCAGGTCCACATAGCCCTGCTGCATCAGATCGAGCAAACGACCCGGTGTTGCCACCAGGATGTCGATACCACGTTGCAAGATCTGTACCTGGGCATGTTGTGAAACACCACCAAATATCACATGATGCCGGAGCCGAAGGAAACGGCCGTAATTACGAATGCTCTCGCTGATCTGTATGGCCAGTTCGCGCGTGGGTGTGAGAATAAGCGTACGGATGCCCTGCGCTTTACCGGCGGTCGCCGCCTGATCTTCCTGCATCAGTTGCAGCACCGGCAGGGTGAATGCGGCCGTTTTTCCGGTACCCGTCTGCGCACAACCCAACAGGTCGCGACGTTGCAGCACGGGAGGAATGGCTTTTTGCTGAATGGGGGTCGGGGTCTGATAGCCTTCTTTTTCCAGGGCCTTCAGCAGTGGCTCTATCAGATGTAGTTCGTTGAATGTCATCGTTAGATTTTATGATCGATTATTAAATGTAATCCGTCCCGGTGAATCCGGTACGGGATCCGCCTTAAGTTAGAACCATCTGGTTTTTGGGGGAGAGCAGGCAGCTCAAAACGAAGAGGAAATAACAATAAGATGTACAAAAGTACATATTTAATCCATGGGTTCCTAATGCCAGGTGTTAAATTATTCGAAGCTCCAGAACCGGCAACTTAAATGATACATATCAACACGATAGGTTACCGGGATCAGGGAGTGAAGAGTGGTCCGGCAACTAGATTTGAACTGGGCCGGGTAACTGATAATGTGATGCATCTGGAGATCCATGACGATACGACCTTTCGCGACATTCAAGATGTTTTTTCCAACCACTTCCCATGGCTGCGCTTGGCGTTCTACAGGCATCCGCATGATCGGTTCGAATCCTCAGATGAAAAACATGCCCTGGAACCCCGCATGAACGTAGGTGCTTTCAAAAAGACCCACGTATCCGGCCTTTTGGAGATCCTCCCCCTGAGCCGTGTGCGGGATGTGGAGCAGGAGTTGCAGGACCGATTCGGACTCCCCGTTCAGATCCTGCGGAAAGACAGAAACTGTTGGGTACAGACCCACGGGCTTGACGACCTGCCCCTCAAAGAACTCAACGAACTGTCGCGCAATGCATCCGACAGCTACCTGATCGAAGGTTATGAAGCCGGTTTCCAAGATCAACCGCTGTAATAAATCAGCCATTCGCAGCTTCACAATTTTATCATTGTCAATTGCTTATCATGCTATAAGCCATGAGATCAGCGCAGATTACTGATATTCAGTAATAAAAATTCTACAAAAAGTATAGCTTTGCTGCCGGCTGAAAAATCAACAGCCCGTTTCCTGTAATTGTTTTTATTACCTCGATGAAAACCAGTGTGTTATAAAATTAAACACCTGAACTTCAAAACCTGACTTATGATGATGAACCGTACGCTGACCCCTTGGGGCATGAAGACTTGCACCCGCTTTGCGTGGGCCTTTTCTTTTTTCCTGACTGCATTTTTTGCTGCATCAACCGCTCGTGCCGCAGAAACCAACCATGTAGCGGTTTACCAGGGCATCGGAAACACGTATGCCGAAGAAACTTCCTCGATCTCCATTTCCGCCGCAACCCTGTTGATCGGTACCAATTTCACTTTCGTCTCCCGTAACCCGGCTGACCCGGTATACTCAGGCAATAACGTGCCTGGTTTTCTTGTGTACCGCGATGCATTCAACAATCTGGTACGCATCTATGTCGTTGCCTCCCGGCCCGAAAAATCAGGAAGCGTATTCCGGGCCATGTATGCCTATGTGGCAGACAGCACCAATGCGGATGCGCCAACTGGCGACGCTTACCTGATCGTTTTCCCGGGCTATGCCTCCGCCTTTCCCGGCACAGGAAGTATCGCTACATCGTCCGATCCCGTCGATAATGTGCTGAACGACCTGCTTTCGGTGATCACCCCGGGCTCCGTGGCTGCCAGCCAGTCCGTATGCTCCGGCCTCGCACCGGCCCCCTTCACCTCCGTAACACCGGCCACGACCACTTCGGGAACGATCACCTACCAGTGGCAGATGAGTACCGATAATATCAGTTTTACGGATATTACCGGAGCGAACAATGATGTCTACGCACCCGGACCCGTTAGCGCCGTGACCTATTTCCGACGCATGGCCACGAATACGCAGGGAAATGCCGCCGCTTCGAATGTGCTGACCATAACCATATCAGCTCCTCCCGCAGCGCCCAGCATCTCCCCGTCAGGCACAGTGCCATTCTGCTCCGGCCTGACCGTTGACCTGACCGCATCCACCACTGCCCCCACATACAAATGGTTCCTGAACGGCACGCTGATACCCGGCGCCAGTGCGCAGATCTATTCGGCCAGTGCAGCCGGATCTTATCGGGTCCTTTCCATCAATGCTTCCGGTTGCGAGAGTGATACCAGCAGCGCCGTTACGGTGGTCGCAAATCAGGCACCGGTAACCACCTGCCCGTCCAACGTAACCGTGAACAACAGCCCGGGAACCTGCGGACAAACCGTTACGTATTCCGGTACGATCACCGGTACTCCCGCTCCCAGCATCACCTATGCCTTCACCGGAGCGACAACGGGTAGTGGCAGCGGAACGGGTAGTGGCTCAGTATTCGGACTGGGGGTGACCACTGTAACGATCACCGCCTCCAATACCTGCAGCACTACGACCTGTTCGTTCACCGTCACCGTTACAGATAACGAAGCCCCCACTGCCAGCAATGTCAACAGTTCATACAGCTGCCTTTCCTCGGTTCCGGCAGCCGATGCGGCCGTCATCACTGATGAGGCCGACAATTGCGGGACCCCTACCGTCACTTTCCAGTCTGGCCTTACTACGAATAACGGTGGTACCGGATGTTCGGCAAGCCCTTTGATAATCACCCGCTATTATCGTGTACAAGATGGCTCAGGTAATTTCATTCTTGCCACACATACCATCACCGTAGTAGATAATACCGCTCCATCGATCACTTCCTGCCCGGGCCCTGTATCGGTCAGTTGTGCTTCTTCCGTACCCGCTCCCAATACCACACTTGTAACAGCCACGGAAAACTGCGGCGGCACCGTGACCGTCACTCACGTCAGCGATGAGATCAGCGCACAGACCTGCGCCAGCCGCTACACCATCACGCGTACCTACCGCGCCACCGATGCCTGCGGCAACTTTACCGATTGCACCCAGACCATCACCGTGAACGATCAGACCGGCCCGACCGTGACCTGCCCCTCAGCGATCACCGTCAGCTGCGCCTCCGCCGTACCGGCACCCAGCATCGCCTCGGTCACCGCCAGCGATGGATGCGGCGGCACCGTGACCGTCAC
>JBJOMF010000250.1:0-2592 GCA_046052505.1 Bacteroidota bacterium
CTTACTAATAAAAAAGCCCTGGCTCGCTTCGCTCACCCGGTCTTTTTATTTGTCCGCTTAGGCAAGCAAAAAGGATTAGCTGCGCTGATCCGGTACGTCTCACGTGGGGGCTTACTAATAAAAAAGCCCTGGCTCGCTTCGCTCACCCGGTCTTTTTATTTGTCCGCTTAGGCAAGCAAGCTTGCCACGCTGCCAAATAAAAAGTCCCGCACTTCGTGCAGGACTTTTTTATTCGTGCCCGAGACTGGATTCGAACCAGCACACCCTTTCGGGCGCTACCACCTCAAAGTAGTGCGTCTACCAATTTCGCCACCCGGGCATCCCGTCCCGGTCCTTCCGGGAGGAAGGCAAAGTTATGGTATTATTTTTTTAGAACAATCCGGAAGGTGGTGCCTTTACCGGGATCGGATTGGCGCACAAAGATCTGCCCCTTGTGAAACTGCTCGATGATGCGGCGAGACAGGCTCAGTCCTAACCCCCAACCGCGCTTTTTGGTGGTGAACCCCGGCTTAAATACATTCGACAGGTGTTGTTTACTGATACCCTTGCCGGTATCACTCACATCGATCTGCACGGTCTGGTCACCGTCACGAATATCCACCCGGATCTCCCCGGTGCCATCCATCGCATCCAAGGCGTTCTTCAGCAGGTTCTCGATGACCCAGTCGAACAAGGGCGGTGAGATCGGAGCGACCACCTCCGCGCTGTCAGGTGCATTTACATGAAACTGGATCTTCCCCGCTGCGCGCCGCTTCATATAATCTACCATGCTGTTGATCTGCCGCACCAGCCCTGTGGGCTCTAGCTGGGGCGTACTCCCGATCTTGCCGAACCGGTCCGACACCAGCCGCAAACGCCCCACATCCTTCTCCAGCTCGCGAACGATCTTGGGATCCAGCGGGCTCTCCCGTAACATCTCGACCCACCCCTCCAAGGAGGATACCGGCGTACCCAGCTGGTGCGCCGTCTCCTTGGCCATACCGGCCCAGACCTGGTTCTGGGATGCCCGGTGGCGGGTTTGTACCGACAGTATGGTTATGATGATGAACAAGGCCACGATGCCCAACTGTATAAAGGGATAATAACGCACCTCGTCCAGCAACCTCGAATTGCCATAATAATACCGGTTCCGCTTGGTGGAATCCATCGGATCTACCCACTCGAAAGCCGGGTGCAGTGAACGGAAGTTGCTTAGCTTGGATCGAAGATACCCCAGGCTGTCGCGAGACCGTTCGGGATACAGGTTGACAAAGGCCGTGATGCTGTCCCCCTCGTTGGTCTGGATGATGGGGATAGTCCTGTTCTCGGTAACGATTCCAAGGGCGAAATCGATCTCAGAGGAATCCGAGGCCCTGATGATGAATTGACCCGCCTTATACCATTGCTCCACGCGCAAGCGCTCATCGGCTTTGATCTTTCTAGCCAGATATTGGGAGTAGAAGATCGTTCCGGAGACGATCAATATGGCTACCAGGGCCAGCAGGGTCTTCCAATGAAACAACAGGCGGATCATGTTTCAAGTTACGAGGAACCGAGGGCATGCCGTATTTTTGAACAAACTTTATCAGTTCCTTGCACCCCACGCCCCGCGTTGCCGTCGTGATCCTCAACTGGAACGGAAAGGACTTCCTCGACCGGTTTCTGCCTGCATTGCTGGGCACAAACTATCCGGATATCGAGGTCGTCGTGGCGGATAACGGATCCACCGACGGCACGGTCGCCTTTCTCCAGGAACGGTATCCGAACGTGCGCATCATCGCCTTCGACCGGAACCATGGTTTCACCGGCGGCTACAACCGAGCCCTGCAACAGGTGTCCGCCCCCTATTACGTTCTGCTCAATTCCGACGTGGAAGTGGCGCCCGACTGGCTGACCCCGATGGTGGACCTGTTGGAGCGGTATCCGGATATCGCGGCCTGCCAGCCCAAGCTGCTATGCTGGGGTGACCGGCACCGGTTCGAATACGCCGGGGCTGCCGGAGGCTGGATCGACCGGCTTGGATATCCGTTCGCCATGGGACGCCTTTTTGACCATATGGAGGAAGACCGGGGGCAATACGACCAAGCCCGCCCGATCTTCTGGGCCTCCGGCGCCTGCCTGTTCATCCGCTCCTCCGCATTCCATGCAGCGGGAGGTTTCGATGAATACTTTTTCGCACACCAGGAAGAGATCGACCTCTGCTGGCGGATCCAGCTGGCCGGGCACCGCATCTTCTCCTGCCCCGGATCCGTGGTTTGGCACGTGGGCGGCGGCACCCTGCCGAAGGGTCGCTCACTCAAGACCTTCCTGAATTTCCGCAACAACCGCATCCTGATCGCCAAGAATATGCCGCTTCGGCAACAGCTCCAGGTGGTACCCCTGCGGTTCCTGCTTGACATGATCTCCGCATTGAAGGGGCTGCTGTCCGGCGATCCCGGCTACTGCTGGTCCGTCTGCCGCGCCCATATGGCCTTCATCCGCTGGTGGCTCTTCCATCGGAAGAAGAGCATCTTCCCGCCCTCCCGAAAGGGCGAACTGACGGGCCGGTACAAAGGCAATGTCGCCTGGCAATATTTTGTGAAGAAAAAGTCCCGCTTTTCGGACCTGGTAAAA
>JBJOMF010000251.1:0-6001 GCA_046052505.1 Bacteroidota bacterium
ACGGGCACACCGCACGGCGACCATCACGATCTTTGGATCGATCCGGAGGACGGCAATCGGATGATCGTGGCAGACGACGGCGGAGCGCAGGTGAGTTTCGACGGCGGTGCCAACTGGAGTACCTACCTGAACCAGCCTACCGTGCAGGTGTATCGTGTGAGCACCGACAATGCCTTTCCGTATCGGATCCTGGGCGGTCAACAGGACAACAGTGCCTTTCGCATCCGCAGCCGAACCTATGGGGCCGGGATCACCGCTTCCGATATGGAAGTGGCGGCCGGCAGTGAGAGCGGCTATGTGGTGGCCGACCCCCTCAATCCGGATGTCACGTACGGGGGCAATTACATGGGAATGATGCAGCGGCTCGACCATCGAACCGGGGAAAGCCGGCTGATCAATGTATGGCCGATCGACAATATGGGGGCGGGTGCCGATGCGGCCAAGTACCGCTTTCAGTGGAACTATCCGATCTTCTTCTCCCCGCATGATCCCAAACGGCTCTATGCAGCCGGCAATCATCTTTTCGTCACCGAAAATGAAGGGCGAAGCTGGCAGCAGCTCTCTCCCGACCTGACGACCGACAATAAGAAGTTGCAGGTATCCAGTGGCGGACCCATCACCAAGGACAATACCTCCGTCGAATACTACTGCACCATTTTCACCGCCTGTGAATCTGCTCTGGAAAAAGACCTGCTCTGGACGGGCAGTGATGACGGACTGATCCATGTGAGCCGCGACGGCGGTCGCAACTGGGCCAATGTGACCCCCAAGGGATTACTGCCGGCCATGATGTGGAACTGTGTGGAGACCGATCCGTTCCGCAAGGGGACGGCCTATTTCGTAGGTACCCGGTACAAGTCGGACGATCTCACGCCATATATTTATAAAACGGAGGATTATGGCGCGTCCTGGAAGCTCATCACCTCCGGTATTCCGGATCGGCATTTCACTCGGGCACTTCGGGCCGACCGGCAGCGACCCGGGCTGCTCTATGCGGGTACAGAATACGGCCTTTATATCTCCTACGACGGGGGGGCGAACTGGCGATCCTTTCAGTTGAATTTGCCCATTGTACCGATCACGGATCTGGCCATTAGAGACCAGAATCTGATTGTCGGTACGCAAGGACGAAGCATCTATATATTGGATGAACTGGGTCTCGTTCAACAGCGGGACCCCGCGGTACTGGACCGCAACATGCATGTTTTCGATATTCAATCGGCCTTCCGGATGCAGGGCGGGGGCGGCCGGTTCACGGGCACTTCAAGGAATACCGGCGCCAATCCGCCCAATGGAGTGGTGATTCACTACTACCTGAAGCAGGCAAGCGATTCCACGAAGATTACCATCGATATCATGGACCGCGAACGTAAACTGATCCGGTCCTATAGTACTGCTTCCAAGGAAAATCGGATCGAAGCGGGAGCAGGGATGAATCAGTTCCTGTGGGACATGTACTACCCGGAGGCTGAAAAACTGGAGGGTTTGGTCCTTTGGAACGGATCGGTCGGCGGGCCCAAAGCGGCTCCCGGCACCTATATCGCTCGGATCCGTACGGCAACCGATTCGGTGGAACGGTCATTCACCGTCCGGGCCGACCCCAATTACAAAACCACCCAGGAGGAGTATGAGGAGCAGGTTCGCTTCCTTCTTACGGCCCGGGATCGTTTTTCCGAAGTCATGAAAGCGATCCGTACGATCCGTGATCTGCGACAGCAACTGAACGATCTCACAGCACGGACCGGAAAAGACATACCGCAGGAGGTCCGATCGGCCGTAGATACGATCCAAAAACAGCTTACATCGATCGAAGAGGCGTTGCACCAGACCAAAGCCCGTAGTGGTCAGGACGTGCTCAATTACCCGATCCGTCTTGATGACAAGCTTGCCGGCTTGTATGATGTGGCAGCTGCCGGGCACACGGCACCGTCCAAGCAGGTCAGGGAAGCTTATGCCGATTTGACCGGACGGATCGATGAGCAGCTCAGCCGTCTGAAAAAGATACAGGCTGACGACATCGCCGCCCTGAACCGCATGATACACGAAAAACAACTGCCGGTCATCGGACCGAAAAGGGACTGATGTTGCGGAAATAAAAAAGGGGCAATCGCCCCTTTTTTTATGCTCCTACGGGAACTTTCTTCGTTCGTTGCTTCATCAGTGCAATGGCTTCTGCTTCGCTGCTGAACATATTGTCCAGGTTCACGAGGTTTCGGGCCAGTTTGTCGTAGCGTTTGGTCATCAGCCAGATGAAGATGTGGAGGTAATGGACGCCGTCGAAGGTGAAAACCCTGTTCTTCACGAAATAGTCCTTGTTCTTCAGGAACTCGCCCGGGATCTCGGTATAATGCAGGGCGGGACGGATGTGGTGTACGGCATGGTAGCCGTCATTCCAGCACATCTGATTGTATTTCGTGTTGATGCAATTGATGGTGTTGTCCTCCATGTTCTCCAGGTTGATGAAGGCATGCTGGGTCCAGTTACCGAGCATCATCACCAGACGGGCGAAGAGGAGGGGGATGATGAATACGAAGAGGGTAGCCTGGAAGTTGACGAAGCACATGCCGATGCAAAACAGGAAAAAGAATCCCTCCCCGACGGTCATCCGCATATAGAACTTCTTGCGTTTGCGGCTGAAGAAATAACGTACGGTATCAGCAAATCCCAGGAACAGGAAGTGGATAAAATAGCGCAGGAAGGACCGCAGGCTGTCACGTTGGTAATGCAGGGTGCTGCTGGCATCATCCTCCATGTTGTTCTCAACGTGGTGCATGCCCATATGGTGGGCGAAATACGTTTCAGGCGTGTGGCCAAAGAAGGGGCATACAGCCCAGATGATATAGTGGAACAGTCCTGTATACCCTTTTTTAAAGGGTTTACGGTGGCAGATGCAATGCAGCATCAGGCCGAAACGGCCTTTGAAATACATCTGTGAAACATAGAAGTAGGGAATGTAAAGCGCCCACCACTGCCACCCTTGCAGCAGGGGTGTATAAAGAATCACGGCGGCCGGGATCACCAACAGGTGGATCTGCGTAAGTAGGTGAATGAAAGGCAGGTCTCTTTTATCATTCAGGATCCGGAGCCAGAATCGTTCGTATGCGGAATAACGGGCAGGTTCTGTGTAAACGGGGTCAGTGATAGCGTTCAGGGCCTTCATATCGGTGCTTCGTTATACGTTGGAGGTCTTTTTGTTAACCTCGTCAATGCCAGCTAATTTAATGCTAATGTAAATGTACACCATAATAGCGTTTCGCAGGGAACTGTTTCACAAGTTCATTGGCAGCCCTCGCAGGGCTTCAACAAGGCATCATTGCATACGCAGCGTGGGTTTTACGGGACGGACTCCGGTTGTGGCACCGCCGTTCAGGGTGAGATCCACCGGTTTATTGGTCTTCCAGCCACCGCGGGTGAAGTCTGGCACATCGACACTGCGGGAGCGGTTACCTACGGAAACCTGACTCAGGGGGAACAGGCAGCTCCAGGCGGCCGCATCATAAACGTCCTGATCGAGGGGAAGCCCGTTTCTCAGGCAATCGATCAGCCTCCAGTCCATGATGAAATCCATGCCCCCATGCCCGCCCACTTCCTGGGCGATCGCTCCGATATGCCGCACGATCGGGGGCGCGTATTGCTCCTCCAATTTCTTGAGTTCATCCGCCTTGGCCCAACCGTGGCCGAACGCCACCCGCTGGGGGCCAGGCCATTTCTGTGCGACACCCTTTGTGCCGCTGACAAGGTGAATGCGTGAGTACGGGCGCAGGGTAGAAACATCGTGCTGTACCATCACCGTACGTCCCTTTTCCGTACGCAGCAATGTGGTGTTCATATTGCCACGGTAGGTCTTCCCTGCGTAGGGCCGGAAGAAGGCGTCCTTGGCTGCCAGTTCATCAAGTTGGGGCTTCATTGTGAAATCATCCGTGCTCATGCTCACCAGAAGGGAGAACCGGTCGCCCCGGTTGATGTTCATGCATTGGGCGATCGGCCCGAGCCCATGGGTGGGGTATAGGTTGCCGTTCTTGCCGGTATTCTCCTTGAGGCGCCACATGTCGGCATAGGCATTTTTGTTGAACAGCCAGTCCTTGGTAAGGTCGTGAATATAGGCGCCTTCCGCATGAACGATCTCGCCCAGCAATCCCTGCCGGGCCATGTTCAATGTGAGGAGCTCGAAGAAATCGTAACAGCAGTTCTCCAACATCATGCAATGCTTGCGGGTCTTTTCCGAAGTCTCCACCAGGCTCCACAGTTCATCCAGCGTTTTTCCCGCCGGGACTTCGGTAGCCGCATGCTTTCCGTTCCGCATCGCGGCCAAACAGACCGGGGTATGCAGGTGCCAGGGGGTTGCCGTATAGACCAGATCAATGCCGTCGCTTTCGCAGAGCGCCTTCCAGCCTTCCTCACCGTTGTACTCCCTGGCTTTGGGGCGGCCCATTTTTTCCAGGGTTCTTTGGGAGGCCGCGATCCGGTCCGGGTACTTGTCGCAGAGGGCAACGATCTCCACCCCGTCGATGTAGCTGAGTCGTTCCACCGCATCGCCGCCGCGCATTCCCAGTCCGACGATACCGATGCGAACGGTCTCGATCTTTGGTGCCGAATAGCCGCACATATTGAAAGGCTGACCGCTTCGTTCAGTTACTGCCGAACGGTCCAATTCATCTGCAGTAACGATGGGGGCCGCCGGCCAGGCAGGAAGTCCGGTGGCGAGTGCGCCGGTGCCGATCGCCACCCGGCGTAGGAAGGTTCTGCGGTTGGTACTCATGTGTCGGTTGTTTGTGTCGGTTAATTTAGGAATAGGACCTGATTCATTTCAGCAGGTCAGGCCGTCGTTCCGTGGTTCGAAGCAGGGATTGCTCCTGGCGCCATTCCTCGATTTTTCGGTGATCGCCGCTGAGCAATACGTCGGGCACTTTCCATCCCCTGAAGTCTTCCGGACGCGTGTATACGGGCGGAGCCAGCAGGTCGTCCTGAAAGGAATCCGTGAGTGCTGATGTCTCATCGTTCAAAACGCCGGGGAGGAGCCGCCCGATGGCATCCACGAGGATCGCGGCAGGGAGTTCACCGCCGCTCAGCACATAATCGCCAATGGAGATCTCCCGGGTCACAAAATGCTGCCGGATCCGCTCGTCGATCCCTTTGTAGTGCCCGCAGATCAACAGCAGGCGTTGTTTGAGCGAAAGGCTGTTGGCCGTTCGCTGATCGAAAGTTTTGCCGTCGGGGGTTAGATAGATGATCTCATCAAATGGGTTCCCTGCTGCCAGGGTCTCGATGGCACGGGCCAGGGGTTCGCACATCATCACCATCCCCGCCCCGCCGCCGTATTGATAGTCGTCGATCTGTCCGTATTCGTTCACGGCCCAGTTGCGCAGGGGGTGCACCTTCACGGTGAGAAGCCCTTTGGCCTGCGCCCGTTTCAGGATGCTATGACTCAGGGGACTCTCGAGAAGTTCCGGAAGGACGGAGAGGATATCGATGTGCATGGGTCAAAGATACGTATTGGCTCTCCCTAACGTGAAACCCCCGGAGAACCGGGGGTCGTACAGAAACAAAAACCAACAATAACCCATAGCGGGTTAATTATGTATGATACACTTCGGGAATAAAAGTATCGGCGAAGGGATGTGAATGCTCTGACGCGTGTCAGCCGCTCCCATGATATTGATCACTTGAATTTTAATGTAGATACGCCGCTGCCCTACCTGATTTGTTAGGCGTGGTTAGGGCGATCCGACGCCACGAAACGAGTCGGAAAAAGCTGGTCGGAATCCGATCTGTTTCAATTAAATCAATGAATAGTATGGTGTTGTATATCAGTTATTGTCGCCCAGGAACCAAGTGTCCTATAATGCCCTGGCTGACCTAAATCAGGATTTTTCTGATGGCCGTCCGGTTATTTTGCGCGAAATCAAAACGGGCGATGCACCAGTTTTTCCTGAAATCGGTAGCGATCAATCCGGATACCAATGTATCCGAGATCGTTGGGGCCGACTACCGGACCGCGGAC
>JBJOMF010000252.1:0-4337 GCA_046052505.1 Bacteroidota bacterium
CCGGTTGCTTTCCAGGGAAAGCCGGTTTTGCAATTCGACGATCTCCGTCAGGCGTCTTTTTTTCACCGGTTCCGGAACATCGTCCGAATAGCGGCGGTGAGCCAGGGTTCCGGGACGTTCGCTGTAGATGAACATATAGCTCATATCGTAGCGGCTGTACGACATGATGCTGAGGGTGTCCTGGTGGTCCGGCTCCTCTTCCGTGCAGAAGCCTGCGATGATGTCCGAGCTGATCCCGCAGTCGGGCAGGAGCTCGCGGATGCGGTCGATCTTGGCGAGGTACCACTCCCGGGTATAGGTCCGGTTCATCAGCTGCAGGATGCGGGTCGACCCGCTTTGCACCGGAAGGTGGATGTACCGGCAGATGTTGGGATGACGTGCCATCGTGTGCAGTACGTCGTCGGTGATGTCTTTCGGGTGCGAGGTGGAAAAACGGACGCGCAGCAAGGGGGCGATCCGTGCCACCTGGTCAAGCAGATCAGCAAATGTCACGGCTCCGGACCGGGTGTCTTCGGGATCGTGTTCCGGTTGGTAGTAATAGCTGTCCACATTCTGGCCAAGGAGGGTCACCTCCCGGTATCCTTTTTCAAAAAGGTCGCGGCATTCGGCCACGATGCTGGCCGCATCACGGCTTCGTTCCCGTCCTCGCGTGAACGGTACCACACAGAAGGAACACATGTTGTTGCAGCCGCGCATGATGCTCACGAATGCTGTCACGCCGTTGCTGTCGAGTCGGATGGGGGCGATATCCGAATAGGTCTCATCCCGACTGAGCAGAACGTTCACTCCTTTCTGCCCCCCTTCTGCTTCTTCCACCAGCGCGGGCAACGAGCGGTAGGCATCGGGCCCTACGACCAGGTCTACCAACTTCTCCTCCTCCAGAAAACGGGCTTTCAGGCGCTCGGCCATGCATCCTAAGACACCTACGAGCAACCCCTGTTTCAGCTCCTTCAGTTTCCGGAACTCATTCAATCGTTTGCGAACTGTTTGCTCAGCCTTCTCGCGGATGGAGCAGGTATTGATGAGGATGAGATCGGCCCGCTCTGGATCGCGGGTCGCCCCATAGCCCTCCTTATTCAATATGGAGGCGACGATCTCGCTGTCGGAAAAATTCATCTGACAGCCATAGCTCTCGATATAAAAATGCCGGATGTAGCGGGCTGCGTCCTCGGTTACCGGGGAATATGCCTCGCCCTGCCGGCTTTCATCGTGTGTCTTATCGGTCAGGAGCTCTATCATGTTCAGGGTTCAATTTCCGGTCACCGATGCAGGCTCGATCAGGTGGGCCGAAGAGTGCAAAGATACAACCGGCCAAATTAATTGTGACAGGATGGCAGGGTCAATTGACCAGAATCAGGGTTCAAATTATGGCGGATTAATTTATTTTTAATTGATTTATAGGCTTTTCCTAACTTTCCTTCTTCTTTCTTTAGAGGTACATCACCTTGCGATCCATCATCTTTTTTATATGCTATTTTGCCCTTTTTCTTCCGCTGGGTGCTCAGCAGCGGGAGGGTCTTCTTACCGGAAGGGTAACGAATGATCAAGGCAGGGCCTTGGAGGGGGCCACGGCCCGGTTGGTCCTGCTCCGCGACAGCCTCATCCAATTTGCGGCGGTTACGGCAACGGACGGGTCCTTTGTCCTCCGTCCCAACGTTTTCGGACACTACCGGCTGCAATTGTCATATGTAGGCCGGCAGGCGCATCGCATCGACAGTATCTGGTTCCGTACGGAACGGTCCGATTTCCAATTGGGGGATCTGGTCATGCGGCCTGCCGCATCGGATCGAATGCCGGAGGTCGTTGTCTTTTCGGAAAAACCGCTGTTCCAATCTGCCGAAGGCAACTTGACATACAATGTGTCCGAATCCCCTCTCGCTGCCGGGAGTAATGCCGGGGAACTGCTGAACAATGTCCCGCTCGTAACAAAGGGTGCCGACGGACGGATCACGGTCCGAGGTAAGGAGCCGCGGATCCTGATCGATGACAAGCCTATCGAACTGAATCTGCAGCAGCTGCAGGACTTGCTGGAGTCCATGCCCGGCAGTTCGATCGAGAAGATCGAGGTCCTCACGAATCCGCCTCCTCAGTATGCCATGGAGCAGGGGGGCGTGATCAACATCGTCACCAAAAAAGGGAAGCCGGGGCGCAGCGGTCGGTTGAATCTGTCGGCAGGCACCCGGGGCGAAGCATCACTGAACGGAAATTTCACCTACCGAAGGCAGGGTTTGTCCCTCACGGTCAATGCCGGCGCCGGATGGAGCCGTCTCTCCGGCACCGGCTACTCGGTCCGTAACAATCTGTATGCAGACTCCTCCAATTTTTTCAATACCGACAGCCGTTTCGTGAACGAAGGGCTCCGCCCCAATTTCCGATTAAACCTGGACCACGACCTGACCAAATCACATCAGGTCAGCCTTACCTTGCAGTATAACGCCAATGATTTCGATAACCGTAACACCACGGCTTTTCGCAACATCGACCGGAACGGCACCCTGTGGCGCTTCAGCCGTCGGGAGATCGGAAGTACCGGCATCAATCATACCCCCTTGCTCAATGCCACGTACACCTGGAAGGGGAGACCGGGGGAGACGCTGAAATTCTTCGCCGGGATCACCGGAACCTTTAACGATAATGACCGGCGTTTCTTTCAGGCCTTTCTTCAGCCCGACGGAACGCCTAACGGGTCGGACAGTACACAGCGTCAGATGAACGGGAACCGCGGTGGGTCGTATACCGGACGGTTGAATTATGACCGGATGCTGGCCAACAAAAAGACGTTCCTGTCGATGGGTTGGTCTTACCAGCGCAACGATAACGAAGTGACGGCAGATGCCACGTATTGGAAAAAACCGGAGGGGCAGTTCCGGCCCCTCGATCAGCTCAGCAACCATTTCCGCTTTCATCAGACCGTCCTTGCCGGTCGGTTGTCCGTCAAACAACGGGTAGGCGAGTTCCTGAGTGTTACGGCAGGTGTGAGTGCAGAGCAAACGAACGTATCCTTTGAGCTGCTGAAGGAGAATCGTACTACCCGGAACCGGTATTGGAATGCCCTGCCTTTTTTCAATATGAACCGGAGTTGGAAAGAGAAATGGAATCTCACGCTGTCGTACCGGCGCACCATCCGCAGGCCTGGCATCGGGGAGTTGAACCCCACCATCGACTTTTCCGATCCGTACAATATCCGGTTCGGAAATGACCGGCTCGAGGCATCCACGGCACACACGTTCGATCTGGTGGCCGGCCGAACACGGTCGCTGTATTTTTTCAATATCGGGGTAGGCTATAACAGCGTGGAGGATATCTTCAGTCAGGTCCGTACCCTCCTTCCGGAGGGGAAGACACAGGTCACTTGGGAGAACATCAGCGGCCGCAAGGAATACGAGGTCAGCACCTGGAACGGGCTCACCTTATCGAAAAAGTTCCGGCTGAACGCAAGCGCGAGCTACACGTACAACCGCTACAGTGCATTCGACCGGATGATACGGAAGTTCCGCGACGGCGGGTCTTTCACCTCGCATATCAGCAGCCAGTACAATCCCACCGACCGGTCAACCTTCACGGCCAGCGTTCATTTCAACCGGATCGCGAATCCGCAGGGATTTTCACGGTGGAATCTGAGTATGAACCTGGGTGTCCAGCAAAAGTTCCTGGACAAACGCCTGACGGTGACCTTCAATGCAATCGATCCGTTGGTTCAGCAGCAGAATCGGGTATTCACCTACGGTCCGGGCTTCAACCTGGAAAATTTCAGTGAAACAAGCACCCGAAATTTTAGGGTCAGCCTGGCCTATGCGTTCCTGCCGCGCGCCAAGAAGATTCCGACGGTCAAATAATGCAATGATTTACTTGAGTGATTGCATGATTAGGTCATAGCCCGATCCGTTGATCAGCGTCGGGGCCGGCGTATGCGTTGGAGGAATTGTTGGGAACAGAGCGGAAGACCGGACTCGAACCGGCTACCTACAGCTTGGGAAGCTGTCGCTCTACCAGGTGAGCTACTTCCGCTTGAAGAATCGCAAATTAAGGAACCGGGATGGAATGCTGAATTTTCTTTGCCAGCCAACTTTTACCTACCGGTATCAGCCAATCGGTTTCCAGTTCCGCTTTCGTTTGCACGACATTATTGAAGAACAGGGTATCGGAGCCGATGAATCCGTTGCGTACGGCATAGTCCAGTTGGGAAAGCGGAAGTAGCTGCAGCGTATCCTTGATCACAAAGGCCAGGGTCGTACGGTCGAACAGGTGCACGCTGAACTCCTGCTCGAGTTCTTTGATGAACCGGACGGAGCTGTCGGTGCTGCAACCGCTCACCCCGGTTGCCCGTTCATCGGCCA
>JBJOMF010000253.1:0-9540 GCA_046052505.1 Bacteroidota bacterium
CCGAAAAATTTCTCCTCACTGCATCACTGACCTGAACGGGAAAACCCGCCATTGGCGGGTTTTCACAGAAGTTGCGCCACAGGGACCTCAGATATGCGCTTCGATCTTCTTTACGAAGTTCGCCTTGGGCTGTGCTCCCACGAGTTTGTCGACCACCTGTCCGTTCTTGATGAACAGGATGGCCGGTATCGAGGTGATGCCATAGGTCATAGAGACCTCGGGATTGTTGTCGACGTTCAGTTTGCCCACGTTGACCCGCCCTTCATATTCGCGGCTGAGTTCGTCGATGACCGGACCGATCGCGCGGCAGGGGCCGCACCATTCCGCCCAGAAATCGACCACGGTCAATTGAGCGGAACTGATCACGTCGGCCTGAAAGTTCGAGTCGGTGAATTCTTTTGCCATAGTGTATTTTTCTTTTGCAGAGGAAACGCAAATGTACGTCCAACCCGGCATACCTGAGCCTTTGTCATATCCTTGTGCAAAACTTGGCAGTCTGCCGGGCCGGATCTGTCAGGATGCGCCTCAGAGGGTCTGAACCTGCACGTCCAGTTCAGGGCTGCTCTCCAGGAATCGGATCATCTCCTCGTTCATCTCAAAACCAGTCGACAGGCTTACGAGGTTGACTCTCATTTTATTTTTTGGGTCGTTGACTATGAAGCGAAGGCTGGTCTTCCCCGGGAAGCTCTTGACGTTCCTTTCCAGGAAGGCTACGGTTTCCGGGGTAATGTCCCGGGCGTTGGCTTCGATGCTCACCGTCCGGGTCAGGCTTTTCTTTAAGGTCTCGGCCAGGATGATACCGGTCACCTTGAACTCGAATTCTTCCCGGTTGTAGCGTTGCTTGAAAAAACCGGTGAGGAACACCGTGCTGCCGGACTGCAGCAGGGGCGACAGACGGAGGTAGTCTTCCCGAAACAATACGATCTCGGTTTTGCCGGAGAAGTCCTCGAGTACGAAGTTCCCGTATTTGTTCCCGTTCCGGGCGATCCGGTGTTGCGCATCGGCTACCAGGCCAAGCAGGCGGAATGAGCGTCCGGGATTGGGTTGCAGGCGGATGCCGTCGCGAAATTCGTTGAAGTCCGTCAGCGAGGTGATCCCGTAAAATTGCATTTCGAAACGGTAATGGTCCAGCGGATGACCGCTCAGGAACATCCCGGTCACTTCCTTTTCATGGTCGAGTTGCACCGTGAGCGGCCATTTTTCGCAATCGGCGATCCGTGGTGGAGGGATCTCCATGGACAGCGACAGCTCGCCGAACAGGGTATGTGATCCGTTGGCATTTTGGGCGGCATGAACCTGACCATGCTTCATGATCTTTTCCAAGCCATTGGCGGTTTCTCCCTGCGGGACATTGAAATACTGTGCACGGTGGAACTCAGGGAAGCAGTCGAATGAGCCCGCATAGGCAAGGCTCTCCAGTGTTCTTTTGTTGACGGTCCGCTGGTTGATCCGTTTGATGAAGTCGAAGATATCGGTGAAGCTGCCCCGTTTTTGGCGTTCGCTGATGATGCTTTCCACGGCGGCCTCGCCTACGCCACGGAGCCCGCCGAGACCGAAACGGATCTCCCCCTTATTATTGACTGCAAAGCCTTTCAGAGATTCATTGATGTCCGGACCCAGTACGTTCAGCGCCATCCGCTTGCACTCAGCCATGAAAAAGGTGATCTTTTCGATGCTGCCCGCGTGGTTGAGGACGGCCGACATGTATTCGGCCGGGTAATGGGATTTCAGGTAGGCTGTCTGGTAAGCGACATAGGCATAGCAGGTGGAATGGGATTTGTTGAAAGCATATTGGGCAAAAGCCTCCCAATCGTTCCAGATCTTTTCCAGCCGTTCGGGCGGGAACAGCCGTTCGGTGGCCCCCTGCATGAATCGGGCTTTCATTTTGTCGAGCGTCTCTTTCTGCTTTTTGCCCATGGCCTTGCGAAGCACGTCGGCATCGCCCTTGCTGAAGCCTGCCAGTTTTTGCGCCAGCAGCATCACCTGCTCCTGGTACACTGTGATCCCGTAGGTCTCCTCCAGGAACTCCTGCATCTCAGGCAGGTCGTACGTGATACTTTCCTTTCCATGCTTGCGGTCGATGTAGTTCGGTATATAGGCCATCGGACCGGGGCGATACAGGGCGTTCATTGCGATCAGGTCGCCGAACTTGTCGGGCTTTAGCTCCCGCAGGTATTTCTGCATCCCCGGACTTTCGAACTGGAACGTGCCCACCGTGGCCCCGCGCTGGTACAGATCGAAGGTCTGTGGGTCATCGAGGGGGATCTGGTCGATGTCGATCGTCACCCCGTGGTTTTCCTGGATGAGTGCCAGTGCGTTTTTTATGATGGTAAGGGTCTTTAGGCCCAGAAAGTCCATCTTGATGATCCCTGCGCTTTCGATGTCATTTCCCTCGATCTGGGTCACCCACAGCGGTGAATCCTTGGCAACCGCCACCGGGATCAGGTCGGTGAGGTCGCGCGGGGCGATGATGATACCGGCGGCGTGGATGCCGGTGTTCCGAACGGAACCCTCGAGCCGCTCGGCTTCGTGCAGTACGCGTCCGGCCAGAGTTTCTTTTTGCTGGTAGATCTCGCGCAGTTTCTTCACGTTCTCCAGGTCGTCATTGCCCAGGCCGTCCTTCTCTTCCAGCGAGCGGTCCCCATCGCGGGCCTTCAGGGGGGCGTGCAGCACCCGTTTCAATTCGATACCCGGTCGCTCGGGTACGAGCTTGGCCAATGCGTTCGAGTCGGCAAGAGGAAGGTCCATCACCCGCGCCACATCCTTGATGCTCATCTTGGCAGCCATGGTGCCATAGGTGATGATCTGTGCCACCTGGTTCTTGCCGTATTTCTCCACGACATAGTCGATCACTTTCTGCCGGCCTTCATCGTCGAAGTCGGTGTCGATATCGGGCATGGATTTCCGGTCGGGATTCAGGAACCGTTCGAAAAGGAGGTTGTACCGGATCGGGTCGATGTTGGTGATGCCGATGCAATAGGCCACGACGCTGCCCGCCGCCGAGCCGCGTCCCGGACCGATGAAAACACCTTTTTCCCGTCCGGCCCGGATGAAATCGCTCACGATGAGGAAGTAGCCGGCGAATCCCATCGTTTTGATGGTGAAGAGTTCGAATTCGATCCGTTCGCGGATCTCGGGGGTGATGTCCGGATAACGACGGGCTGCGCCCTCGTAAGTGAGGTGCTTGAGGTATTCCCACTGGTTGAGGGCCTCGGGGGCGATCACGTTCTTGCCGATCGTCTCCTCCCGCTCATGCACCTGGAAGCGTTTTTCCACAGGGAAGTTGGGCAGAAGGATATCCTGCATCAGTTGCAGGGGCGTTACTTTATCCACGATCGCCTGGGTGTTGTCAATGGCCTCGGGTAAGTCGTGAAACGTTCGCTTCATCTCCTCGGCGGTCTTGAAATAGAATTGATCGTTCGGAAAGGCGAAACGGCGGTCTTTGCTATGCACGTCATCGTCGCTGAATTCCCTCAGGGCAGGTGTTGCGAGTTTCTCGCCGGTATTGATGCACAGCAGGATGTCGTGGGCGGTGAAATCCTCCTGTTCCACATAATGGGAGTCGTTGCTGGCAATGATGGGCACGTTGTACGTGCGTGCCAGACGGACCAGCACCGCATTTACCCGGTCCTGTTCGGGCAGCCCGTGACGCTGCAGCTCAACATAATAGTCGTCCTGGAAAATATTCAGCCACCATTTGAATTCGTTCTCCGCTTCCTCCTCGCCCTTCTTCAGGATGGCCTGGGGTACCAGTGCGCCCAGGCAACAGGTGGTCGCGATCAATCCTTTGTGATGTCGCTGGATCAATTCCTTGTCGATCCGGGGATATTTGCTGTACATCCCTTCGATGAATCCAAGCGACGTGAGTTTGATCAGGTTGCGATAGCCTTCTTCGTTCTTTGCAAGCAGGATCTGGTGATGCCGGGGGTCTTTCTGTTCCTTGGTGAAAGTCTTTTGATGGCGGTCCGCCGTAATGTAGAACTCGCAACCCACGATGGGTTTGACCTTCAGGTTTCCGGAGGGGTCTTTGTGGCGGTAGGCTTCCGCAACGAATTCAAAGACCCCGAACATGTTCCCGTGGTCGCTGATCGCAAGGGCGGGTTGTCCGTCACTCACCGCTTTCTTATACAGGTTCTTGATCGAGGCGGCCCCGTCGAGCAGGGAGAACTGGGTGTGTACGTGAAGATGGGAGAAGGTCATGCCGCGTGTGATTGTGCTTGCCGTTGCAAGCCGGTCGTTCAGTTTTATTTTAGGGGGTTGCTTTTCTTGAACGTGTACACCTGGATGGCGCCGTTGCTGTAGCTGCATACCCAGGCTTCCAGTTTGTCGCGATCCTCGAAGATGTCCACGCCGACCGGATGGCCGGCGCAGGGCAGGGAGGCTACTTTCTCGAACCGGTCCGCGTGCACCTTGAAAACGTCGAGGTGATCGGAGGAATAGCAGGTCGCGAAGAGGAACCGCTGGTTCTTCGACAGTACGATGGTCCGGGGCTGTGCATGAGTGGCGGCCGTGAACAGGGTCTTACCGGTTGCCGCATCGAGGCAGGCCACCTGACCCAGGCTGTTGTAGGAAACGAACAGGCGTCCGAGGCTGTCCAGGACCACATGCCTCGGGCTGCTCGATACCGGGTAGACCGTATCGCTTTTCCAGGTGCGGTGATCGATGGTAGCCATCGTTGAGCCGCCCATGATGGCCACATAGGAGCGACCCCTTCGGTCATCCACGGCGATCCCTCTGGGGATCGCTGATACAGGGACATCGCTGACCAGCGAGGCGTACGGATAGCTGTCGGGGTTCAGCTGCAGCACGCTCACCGAACGGGAATGCCAGTTGCTTACAAGCAGGTGATGGCTATCGGAGGTACGCGCGATGACCTTGGGCGTCTTGCCCGTAAGGATCAGCGGCACACGCACAGAATCGCGGCGGTCGGAACCCGGATACAATATCGTCAGTGGTTTGCTTTTGCTGCGGTCTGCGTTCTCCGGCCCGCCTGTACCGGTCGAATCAAGCCGGATCGGTACGATCCCGTCGGCGTTGTGCAGAGACACCCACAGGATCCGGTCCCCATGGCTGAGACAGCCCTCCACCGGTTTTTCCTGGTAGGAAGCGATCGGACGGCTCTTGTTATAATCCCATCCCATCCCGCGGGTCGGGGTAAACCGGAATTCGCGAAGGATACGGCGGCTGGCCTGATCGAATTCATACACGCTCATCCCTTCCAGATTCATTGCATAGAGCCTGGTACCGGCTGCGTTGAACAGCACCGATTTTGTTCCCGGGGCCGCAGTGAGCAGCTCTTTGCGCTCGAACGTCAAGGCCTCGTACTCGACCATAGGGGGAAGGCTGTCAGCGGTACGGACCACGACCGGTTCGGTCGCGGAGGCCTTTCCTCCGGAAGGCTGGCACGCGTACAGCAGCATCAGAAGAATGAGAAGATTGGGAACCGGAAGCATGGGTCGAATTGAAATCCAATAATAGGTAAAATTGGGTTCCTTTCCGGAATCAATTTGCAGCAACGGCCGGCGCTGCCCGTGGGGATCGGGGCAACGGCAGAAGCTTCATATTTCATTGATTATCATTACGCCTTTTAACTTTTCGTGTGTAGTTATTTGCAGGAAAATCATTACTTTTGCACATTCGCCGGTCCCTCTATGGGGGCAGGTGGGTTATTATGACCGCAGACCCGGGTCCCAGACCCTTGAACAGGAGCACGATTTTCGTTCATGGCAGGAAAAAACATCATACCGGCTCTTTTGCTGTTGGTGTCGTTGAGCAGTTGCTCGACGTTCCGGCCGTTGAATTTTACAAGCCAGAAAAAGCTACCCGCGGCTGAAGCGTCGCCCGGCTCTGCCCGCTTTCTCGAAACGATCTCCGTTACGGCTGCGCCGATCACCGATAAAACACAGGTCCGCACGGAAACAGGCGTACTGCTAGCACCCAAAACAGGAGCAGCTCCCGTGCTCACACCCGCCTCCGGTAACATCCCATCCGGTGCCGACCGCTTGTTCGGTCCCCGCACGGCAGCAGTGGAAGCGGCCAGTGCTGTAGAGTTGAAATATGCGCTTTTGCTGGATACCGAGATCGAATCACTTCCCAGTAAGCCGTTGCTGAATGCGGTGGACGAGTGGTACGGCGTTCGCTACCGCACCGGAGGGAATAGCAAGACCGGTGTCGATTGTTCCGGCTTCACCGTGGCCGTTTACACGGCCGTGTTCGGGATCACGCTCCCCAGGGTCTCGCGCGATCAATACCGAACGGCCCGGAAGATCTCGACGACCGAACTGCAGGAGGGGGATCTGGTCTTCTTCAACACCACCGGGCGCGGGGTTTCCCATGTGGGCGTGTATCTCGGCAACAATCGCTTCATCCACGCATCCGTCTCCAGGGGGGTAATGGTAAACAGTCTTTTTGAGCCGTATTACCTGAAGCGTTTCGTAGGCGCAGGCCGCATCGATGAAAAGCCTTCGCTGCTCATTTCAGGATTCTGACCCTTTTTGTCTTCGCCATCTTTTCTGTATCGTCTGCCATACCGGTCGGAGGTCGGGCGACAGGTTCATCAGTACCACACCACCCCCGTACAGCAGAATAAAGGCCGAACTGCGCAAGGCCATCCCTTCCAGGCCATTCAGCCCGCGGAAGGAAAAGTAGCAGCCCCCATAGGCAGCGGCCGCCAGCAGCAGCGTATACACCGATGCGGATGTGAAGGGGAAAAGCCGGAACCGCTTCCACAGAAAGCCGATCCGTAACCCATTGTATACGGTCATGGAGATCAGCGTTGCCCAGGCCGGCCCGATGAGACCATAGGCTTTGGTCAGGAAATAGGTCAGGGGCAGCACAAGTAACACCAACACGATGCCGCTGATCAGTTCAAAGCGCCAGAATACCGAAGTGGCGATGATCTGTGCGTTGACACCGGTTCCCATGTCAACGATCACGGAAAGTCCCAGGATGAAGAAGACCGGGCCGGCGGCCAGATAGGCTTCTTTGAGGCGGAACGTTTGTATCGCATCCTGGAAGTTGAGCCAGACCAGCAGGTAGAGCCCGCAGGCGAAGATGAGCTGGTTGATCGAGGACCGCTGGTAGATCTTTTGCAACAGCGGCAGGTTCTTCTCTTTCCACGCGCGTGAAAGGGGGCCTATGGAAACGGATATGATCCCTCGTTGCGGGGCTTGTATGATGCTGGTCACCACCGTGGCCAGTGCGAAAATGCCGGCCTGGTCCAGGCCATCCGGCAGCACCGAAGCGATCACAAAGGAATCAAAGACCCGCGCCAGGGCCTGGATCACCATGGCACCGTAGAAGAAAACACAAAGCCACAGGATCTTCTTCCAGAAGCGACGCGTGACCTTGCTGGTACGCAATGGGAAGCGGATCTCTCCCTTGTAGATCAGGTAGCCGAGTAATCCCGCCGCGATTGCAGGGTACGTGAAGGCGAATAATTTTATGAAGAGGTCGAAATCGCGGATCGCCCCCGTTAGGAACAGTACGATGAGCAGGGTGGTGAACAGCCGCCACTGTACCTCCCGGAAGAAGTTGGTGACGACCGCCTTGCCCGTACTCCAGGTATAGGCCTCCAGGATCGTATAAACCGTCAGCCCCAGTCCGAAAGGGAACAGCCAGTTGTAGTACACGATCAGCAGGGGAGAATTGGTGCCGAATTTTTGAATGACAAGGTCCTTCAGCAACAGGCCGCCAGCCGCCACGATCAGGTAACCCGTCAGTCCACCCAGCAGGGCCCAGGTCATCAGGTCGTTCGAGCGCCGCGGCAGCTGGTCTTTGTAGTACGGGAAGAATTTATAGATATAAGCTGGCATGGCCAGTCCCGAAAGGGTGCTCATCATTACCGCAATGGCGATGAAAACGGTGGTGAGGCCATATTCCGCCTTGGTGAAAACACCTTCACGGGTGAAAAAGTACGTATTCAGCAGGCCGACGGCAAAGCCCAGATAGATGATCCCTGAAGAAATGATGCTTTGCCTGCGGATCTGGCTCATGCGGTAAAGATACTGATTGGCTCACGGCTCAGAGGGTTCGCTTCACCGTGACGTAGAAGTTGCGGTCGACCTTCCATCCGTCACGCAGTACCGCACCGCTTGCGGGGAGTGCGCGCCAGTCCGGGGTGGGCCGGAGCCATTCACCGCTCTCCAGCCGCACCGGCATGTCGAAGCCCGGAACACACTGTGTCCACCGGTATTCGATCTTGTCGATGCCGATCCGGTATTCCAGACAGGGCACCTGTGTGGTGCGCAGGTACTGATCGAATACCCGGCTCAGGTCCTTGCCGGATTTTCGGGAAATATACTGCTCGATCTCTAGTGAGGTAACCGGTCGAAGTCCCAGTTCCCGATTCATGCCCCGAAGGATGCGGCGGAACAGTGTATCGTCATCGATCACCTGCCGAACGGTATGAATCAGATTGGCCCCCTTGTTGTACATGTCATCGCTGCCTTCCTTGTTCACCCCGTAGGGGCCGATCAGCGGCCGGTCATTGGCGATGTCCGTCCGGATCCCCCGTACATAGGCATCCGCTGCGGCCTTTCCCTGATGGTATTCGATGAAGAGGACCTCTGTGTACATGGTAAATCCTTCATGCACCCACATATCGGCGATGTCTTCCGTGGTCAGATTATTGCCGAACCACTCGTGGCCACTCTCATGGACGATGATATAGTCCCAGTCCAGACCATACCCGCTTCGGGAGAGGTCCGTGCCCAGATAGCCGTTCTGGTACCCGTTGCCATAGGCGATGGCGCTCTGGTGTTCCATTCCCAGGTGCGGCGATTCGACCAGTTTGTATCCGTCCTCATAAAAGGAGTAGGGGCCCATCCAGTGTTCGAAGGCACGGATCATGCGTTTCACATCCCGATCGAAATGCGGACCAGCTTTTTTGAGGTTATAGTCAAGTACCCAGTAATCCAGGCTGAGCGGTCGACCGGTCTCTCCGATGCAGGTATCCGAAATATGGGCATACGACCCGATATAGGGGACGATATTGTAATTGTTGATCGGACTTTGTACCGTCCAGGTGTACCGCATTCGCCCATTCGGTTCCCGCTCCTTTCCGGACAGCCGGCCATTGGCCACGGCCACCAAGGGCTCGGGAACGATCACGTCCAACACGGCACCCTGATCGGGTTCATCGCCCTGGTGGTCCTTGCAGGGATACCATACGCTGGCCCCCTTACCCTGACAGGCGACGCTCATCCAGGGCCTACCCCGTCCGTCACGCGTCCAGATCCATCCGCCGTCCCAGGGCGGATTGACGGCCTGTTGCGGTTGACCGTGATAATGGATGGTCAGCTGGTAAGTGGTCACCGGATGCCCCCGTCTGAGAGCGGATCGGGCCGATACGAAGGACTGGCCTCCGAGATCGATGAAATACACATTTCCCTCCCGTCGCAGGCTGCGGATGGGTATGCCGCCGAGGGTCACACTGTCGATGACCAGGGGCTGCTGCAGGTCGATCTGCATGGTGCGTCCCGGTCCGTCCTCGCTCACATCGAAATCGATCCGGTTCCAGCCGCGGATGGAGCGGTCTGC
>JBJOMF010000254.1:0-6390 GCA_046052505.1 Bacteroidota bacterium
CGGCCAAGACCCGCGAGGTAACCGGTCAGCTGGATAAGGTGAAAGATGCGTATACTTCGGCCGCGGATTCGGTCGGGGCCTTCAATAACGCCACGGAGGGAGCACGGGCCTTCCATGAGCAGGTACAAGTGCTGACCCGTAACCTGTCTTCCCTGAACACGATCTATGAATTGGAACTCCAGGAAAGCAACAACCACCTCAAGGCGCTCAATGCATTCTACGGAAAGCTGTCTGAGACCTCCGCCCAGATGATCAATAGTGCGGAAGATGCCAAGCGGGTACAGGAGCAGATCGGAAGCCTGGCAACCAATCTAGGCCGACTGAACAGTATTTACGGAAACATGCTGAACGCCATGCAGGGACGCTGAGCCGGACAGCCGCCCATAACAGACACCAATTACGAATCCAATAAATGAAATAAGAAATGGCTTTACCTAAAGAGCCCCGGCAAAAGATGATCAACATCATGTATCTGGTGCTGACAGCCCTGTTGGCCCTGAACGTGTCATCAGAGATCCTCAATGCCTTCAAGACCGTAAGACGAAGCCTGGAAAATACCAACACCACCGTTACGCAGTCCACTGCCACGATCCTGAAATCTCTCGAGGACAAGACCCTAGAGGAGCAGACGAAGGAGCGTGCACTGATCTGGTTCCCCAAAGCACAGGCCGTTTCCAAGATGTCGACAGAACTGTTCAATTATATCGATGGACTCAAGGGAAAGATCCTCACCCTGGCGGGGGGCAGCCTCAGCGACCCGACCAAGAACTTCAAGGAGGACAATCTTGATATCGTGACAAAACTGATGGTCAAGGGAGGGGAGGGCAAGCGCCTCAAGGCCATGCTCGAGAAGTATACGGCGGATATCAAGGCTATCGATCCTGAGTTCGACAGTGCCTTCAAGTCCCCCTTCGTCGATGTGGCGAATCCTCCTGGACGTGACGGCAAGGTCAAGGACTGGGATATCGCCTATTTCAACATGGTGCCTACCGTAGCGGGCCTCACGATCCTGAGCAAGTTCCAAAATGACATCAAGACTGCCGAGAACAAGGTTGTCTCCTTCTGCCACCAGAAGGTCGGGGAGGTGAAGGTCGTGTTCGACTCCTATTCAGCCATCGTAGGTCAGAATTCAAATTACCTCATGCCCGGTCAGGAGATTGAGATCAAGGCCGGTATTGGTGCCTTTAGCAAGGCCGCCATGCCTACAATCAGCATCGGAGGGAACAATGTTGCGATCGGGGAAGAAGGGTACGCCCTGTACAAGGGTCAGGCCGGCGGCGTGGGCTCACACACCATACCTGTTCGCATCACCTATACCAATCAGCTGACAGGCAAGCCTGAGACCAAGGAAGTGAACGTGGAGTATGTCGTCGGTTCGGCGAATGCTTCTATCGCTCTTGACAAGATGAATGTATTGTATATCGGGGTCGACAACCCCGTTACCATCGCTGCCAGCGGAGGGGGTGATGATAAGGTGCAAGCGACCATCACCGGAGGAGGTGGGACCCTCACCCGGGTCGGACCGGGCAAGTATGTGGTCCGGGTCAATCAAGTGACCGATGAGGCCCGTATCAATGTGAACGTCGATGGCAAGTTGGCCGGAGCTGCGAATTTCCGGGTACGGACCATTCCTGATCCCGTAGCTACCGTGGGGGGTGTCATGAGTAACGATAATATGTCGGTAGGTCAGTTCCGCGCTCAGACCGGTGTCGGAGCCTACATCAAGGATTTCCCTTTCGAACTTAAATATACGGTGGTCAGCTTCATACTCACGGCAGACAATGCCGATGGCGATATCGAGGAAGCCCCCTGCCAGGGCAATACGTGGAGCCCTCGTGCGTTAAATATTATCCGCAATCTGGCACCCGGCCGTACCGTAACGATCGACGACATTCGAGCACAAGGACCCGATGGCCGGGTTCGCAAGGTTCCCGGATTGACGTATTATATCAAATAATCGATTGGACATGAAACGAATCCTTTTTACAACCGGTATAAGCCTGCTGACATTGGCGATCCTCTCGTTGGATGCCGACGCCCAGCGTTCCGGCCGCCGCCGTCCTTCAGGGGGTAATGCCCCAACGGCACCTACTGCCCCTGTCGATACGACCGGGCAGCCGAACGTGCAGCAGAACAACAACCAGCCGCCGGTGAATTATAATCCGTACGCAAACATTCCCATCGTCTATGATACGGCCGGACTGAACACCGGCGACGCCAAAAAGGCTCTTCGCAATGAGAACGCCTTCGATAAATCCGGCCTGAACCAGCGTACCCCCCTGACCTACGAGCACCTCCGCTGGGACGATGCCCTTTTCGCGGAAAAGGTATGGCGTGAGCTGGATCTCCGGGAAAAAATCAACAAAGTCTTCCAATACGAGACCAATGATGACAATGGCAGCCAGATCTTCATGGACATCCTGCTGAAAGCGGTGAATTCAGGCGACATTACCGCCTTTGCCGATGAGCGGTTCACCACGCCGTTGAGCCTTACGGAGGTTCAGCAGATGACCAGCGGCACCAACGATACGGTTCCTCAGACGGATCCCAGTGATCCCAGCAAGATCATCCGCTATGTCGTGACCCGCACCAGCTTCGACCCCAAATCGGTCATGAAAATCCGGCTTAAGGAGGAGTGGGTATTTGACCGGGAAGCCAGTCGTATGTTCTGCCGTATCCTGGGCATTTGCCCGCTGAAGACGTTGTATGCCCCTAACGGAAAGGAGCGCGGCGTATCACAGATGTTCTGGATTTATTATCCGGATATCCGCGCTACCCTTACGCGATACGAGGTCTATAATCCGAAGAACATGGGACAGAGCCGGATGACCTGGGAAGAACTCTTTGAAAGCCGTATGTTCAGCAGCTATATCGTGAAGTCCACGCTGGACAATCCGTCCAATAAGAATATCCGGATGTACATCAAAGACCCCATCTTGGCCCTGCTGGAGGGTGATAATATCAAGGATAAGATCTTCAATTTCGAGCAGGATCTCTGGTCTTACTGATCAGGCAACTGCCGATTCTCACGATACTGAACGCCCCGAATCTGCGGGGCGTTTTCTTTCCGATGACCCTAAAAAAAGGCACCAAAATCGTAAAATTCCTATTGTCATGTCGGCCTTGGTGCTTTACATTTGTTACGGTTTTTCATAGGATATTGGATTTTAAAGACGGGGCTGGATTTCTATCCGGGCCCCATTTTTTTGTCTATTCCGGTCCACCCGTCAGGCTCCGGGCTGTTCATTTTCCTTGGTGTGGAAATGTCGATAAATGCGTTCGGCCGCTTTTTTCCCTACCACGGTCTCCAGGGCATCGAGGGTACTGTTGCTCACGCGTTTAACCGAACGGAACTGACGCAACAGGGCTTGGGCCGTCATCTTGCCGATCCCCGGAATCGTTTCCAGTTCATTCTTGAAGGTGCCCCGGCTGCGTTGCTTCCGGTGAAACCCGATGCCAAACCGATGCACTTCGTCCCGCACTTTTCTGATAAAGGTCAGTGAGGGGCTGTTCATGGACAGGCGCAGGGATTGGCTGTCACCGGTAAAAAAAATCTCCTCCTCATTCTTGGCCAGCCCGATGAGGGTCGTTCGTCCCTGCAGTCCGAGTTCCTGCAATGCGGCGTTGGCTGCGGATAGCTGACCCTTGCCCCCGTCGATAATGATGAGCTGTGGCAGTTTTTTTCCTTCCGTATGCAATCGCTTGTAGCGGCGAAAGACCGCTTCCTTCATCGTGGCAAAGTCATCGATGCCGGTCACGGTCTTCACATTAAAATGCCGGTACTCTTTTCGCGAGGGATTACCGTTCCGGAAACAGACCATTGCCGAGACCGGGTAACTTCCCTGAAAATGGGAGTTATCGAAGCACTCTATGTGCACCGGCAGGTCCTGCAGATGCAGGTCGTCCTGTACCTGTTGTAATAGTTCCTCTGGTTCGATAAGCGGATGGCCCAAGTGAAGGCGGTCACGTTGTTCCTGTTCCCGCCTGAAATAGGCAGCGTTCTTCAAAGAGAGTTCCAGTAGCTTCTTTCGGTCGCCTCCCCGGGGAACGGACAGCCGGATGCCGGCCCGCGGATATTCGATCGAAAAGGGTACGATAATGTCGGTCGCGTCACTGCGGAACCGCTCCCGGACCCGGTCGATCAGCAGCGGAAGCACTTCGGCAGGGCGCTCTCCCAATTTGGGAATGACCTGCTCAGAATGGGTCTGTATGATCGTTCCGTTCCGAACCATGAGGTAGTTGAGGTATACGGGGCCGGTGTCTGATGGATCGATCGAGAAAACGTCCAGGTCACCGGTTCGGGTGCTGACCACAATCGAGCGAGACTGATAGGTTTCAAGGAACTCGATCTTTTTTCGTATCCATTCCGCTTTTTCAAACGCCAGTTCACTGGACAGTTGTTTCATCTCATTGCGAAAATGACGGATGACCGGGGAGAGGTTGCCCCGGAGCAAATTGCGCATCTGAATCAGATCTTTTTGGTAGTCTTCCTCCGTCTGCCGTCCCTCACAAGGGCCTTTGCAGTTGCCCAAGTGGTATTCGAGACAGACCTTGTATTTCCCTTTTTTGATCCGTCCCGGGGAAAGGTCAAGGTGGCAGGTTCGAAGGGGGATGGTTTGGCGGATGAACTCCAGCAGTTCCCGCACTTTATTTACGGAGGTATAGGGGCCCAGGTATTCGGAGCCGTCATTGATCACCCGCCGGGTCAGGAATACGCGCGGGAAGGGTTCCTTTCGAATTACCAGATAGGGGTAGGTTTTATCGTCTTTCAGGTTGATATTGAAACGCGGCTGAAACTGTTTGATCAGCGTGTTTTCCAATAGGAAGGCATCCTGTTCGGAATCGACTACCGTACATTCGATCCGGGCGATGCGACGGACCAGTTCGTGTGTCTTGTAACTGGACAGTGTCTTATTGAAATAGGATTGGACCCGCTTGCGCAGATTTCGCGCCTTGCCCACGTACAATAGCTCTCCCTGGTCATCCGAATATTTATAGATGCCCGGTAGTGCCGGTATGGTGCCGGCCTGCTTCCTGAATTCAGCTGCGGTCATTGGTTCGATGGGTCGTTCCAGGTAACCCGTGTTACCGTAGTCACTTCTGGTTGCCCGGGTTTTTGGGTCGTGGTCACGATCTGAAAGCTTCGCTTGACCTGCCAGAGCAGTTTTTTCTGCAGGAAACTGTCGCGGTTGCTGATCTCCCGGACGATGATGATGTTGTTGATCCGGGCATCCTGTCCGGGTACCGGGGTGGCGAGCAATTCCTGGCTTTTTATCTCTTCCTGTTCTGGCTGGAGCGGCAGGTACCGGAAAATGACACGACCGATCGACTGATCGTATACCGGAGCTTCTTCCCGGTACCGGGCAGCCACCTTGGGGTCGGCGAGGTCCGGAATGTCAAGGAAATCACGCGCCTCCCTTGCGAAAGCCTCGCGGGGAATGTAGCTGGTATCCGTATGCAGGCTGTCGCGCGTCACCACTTTCACAATGGGATACAATGAGGTATCGATATCCGCAACCTCTGAGCGGATCAGGGACACGACGGAAATGAAAGAAGCGGCGGGTGTCTTTGGTTTGGAACGGCAGGAGCAAATGAAGATCAGGATCAGGAGCCCAGCCGATGCAATCGCGTTTTTCATACCCGAAATTACGGGTATCCCGCGTAAGCGAAAACCCGCCCGAAGCAGGTCAAAGGGGGCAGGACTGTTCTGAATTAGCGGAGCTGAACGCCCAGTTTGATGCCAAAGTCGAACAGATGTTCCTTGATGGGATAATTGCGGGAGAAACTCGAAAAAGCCTGGTACCGGATCTGTGGTCCCACCCGCCATTGTACCTTACCGGTGGTCTGTTGGGCAAAGATCTCAAAACTGGTATTCATGTTCCATCGCCGCAGCAGCGAGGGCATTTCTGCATAGTTCTTGAAATCAGCCGTGATCAGGTAGGAGCGGTTGTCGATCACGTAAGTGGGTTGCAGGCTTCCGGCCACTCCGAAGTAGTTTCGGTCGCCATCCGAGAGTTTCAGTTCCAGTCCGATGGGAAGGGAAGCTGAAAAATAAAAATTGCGTAGCCAGTTTTTCGTGAGTCCTTCAGCATTACGGTACTGCGTGACCGTGGTGACGCTTCGGTCCGTGAGCATGATCGTAGCCAGTTCAGGGGTATGCTTGTATGCCTGGATATTGTATTTGCTGACGCCCAGTTGCAGGCCTCCGGTGACACGCAGCCAGGGCGACAGAGGGGTGGACGCTTGAATGCCCAATTGGAATCCCATGTCGGGTCGGTGGTATACCATGTCATCCACATTGGGAATGGTGAAGCTGGCACCCGTACCATTCATCACACTGTTAAATAATGCCGCACTGATATAGGTGGTATTTTCGGAGAGGGTCCGGTA
>JBJOMF010000255.1:0-2934 GCA_046052505.1 Bacteroidota bacterium
CTGCGTGGCCGGCGGCGCCTACCTGCCCATCATGAGCGATGAAACGCTCATGGTCGAAGGGAACGGATCCATCTACCTGGCGGGACCATATCTGGTCAAGGCCGCCATCGGGGAAGACGTGGACCATGAAACCTTGGGAGGAGCTTACACCCATACGGCCATCAGCGGGATCGCCGATTACCGCTTCGAGACCGAGACGGCCTGCATGGACCATATCAAGCGTATGATCGGCATGCTGGGGGCTTGCAAGCACGCAGGATTCGACCGGGCCACACCCCGCCCACCCAAAAAAGAATCCGGCGAGCTTTATGGGATCTTTCCCAGCGATGGCAAGCCGTACGATGTGATGGACGTGATCGAGCGGCTGGTAGACGACAGCGACTTCGAGGCCTTCAAGGCCGACTATGGCAAGACCATCGTTTGCGGCTATGCCCGCATCGACGGCTGGGCCGTCGGGATCGTGGCAAATCAACGCAAGATCGTCAAGAACCAAAAAGGGGAAATGCAGTTGGGTGGCGTTATCTACAACGACAGTGCCGATAAAGCGGCCCGTTTCATCCTCAACTGCAATCAAAAAAAGATCCCGCTAGTCTTCCTGCAAGACGTTACGGGCTTCATGGTAGGCAGCCGCAGCGAACAATCCGGGATCATAAAGGATGGCGCTAAAATGGTGAACGCGGTCGCCAATTCGATCGTACCCAAGATCACCATCATCATCGGTAACAGTTACGGTGCCGGTAACTATGCCATGTGCGGAAAGGCCTACGACCCCCGGTTCATCTATGCATGGCCTACTGCCCGTATCGCAGTGATGAGCGGCGACTCTGCTGCCAAGACCCTGCTTCAGATACAGGTGGCCGCCCGCAAGGCAAAGGGGGATGTGCCGGCCCCTGACGAAGAACAGAAACTGCTGGCCAAGATCAAAGGGGCCTATGAGACACAGACAGCCCCCTATTATGCCGCGGCCCGTCTCTGGGTCGATGCGATCATCGACCCGATAGAGACCCGGCAAGTGATCTCCGAAGGTATCCGGGCTGCCGACCACAACCCGGAACTGGGCGAACTGCGTACCGGTGTTTTTCAGGTGTAATCATCCCGTCATGAAACAGCCTCTACACCCCAACCCATGAGCCGTATCATCATGTACACCGATGGTTCCTCCCGCGGCAACCCCGGCCCCGGCGGCTACGGGGTGATCCTGATGAGCGGTGAGCACCGGAGGGAACTGAGCCAGGGCTATCGACATACCACCAACAATCGCATGGAACTGATGGCCGTGATCGCCGGACTGGAAGCCCTTAAAAAAAAGGGATTGCAGGTGCAGGTGTATTCCGACAGCCAGTATGTGGTGAACGCCGTTACCAAAGGTTGGCTCGATACCTGGATCGCGACCGATTTCAAGGGAGGAAAAAAGAACCGGGACCTGTGGCTTCGGTTCCATGAACTGGCGAAGACCCATTTCGTCCGTTTCCACTGGGTGCGCGGTCATGCGGACAACCCGCTGAACAACCGATGCGACGAACTAGCTACCGCTGCTGCCGATGGACCCGTTCAGGATCTGGAGGAAGATGAAGGCTACGAAGAAAAAGAATGAAAAGCGGGACCGGCCTAAAAAAATCCTGTCCTCACTTCCGGAGACAGGACTTGTAATCAATCACTATGATCCTCAGGCCATACGGACCTGTGCCCGTTTGCGGGTGATCGCATGGTACAGCAGGATGACCAGCGGCAGGAAGACCAGGGTGGCCAGTACCGAGTTCCGGTAAAAGGGCAATCCAGCCTCATAGCAGGTAATCAATCCGCCCGCATTTTTTGCATAGAACGTTTCCGTGCTGGCCGCCCAAACCAAATAATTTGAGGCCAGATAAAATACGGTAGGTGCCGCAAGAGCACCGGCCAGCAACCGGGCATAACTGCTTCCATTGATCCACCAGCCGAGCATCGTAGACGTCAGGAGCAACAGGTAGTTCTTCCACTGACCGGCATAGAATCCGGGATAGTCGAACCGACCAGACGCATGCAACCACTGTATCATCAGGTCACTCAGGAACAGGGCCACCAACGGCAAAAAGAAGGACAGGTCGCGCTGCCGAACGATGAATCCGGAAAAAAGCGCGATGGCAAGAACCGGGGAGAATCCGGACCAGCCCGGAACCGGTCCGAAAAAAAACTTACAGGCCGTGGTGAGCAATACCAGCAGCAACGTAAAGATCACTATACGGAATCGTTTCATAAGTCGTAGTTACGATCTGACAAAAGTACTGAAACCCAAGGTTCCCCTTTCCGGAATTATCAACGGCTGTGGATACCCAAGTACCGGAACGACGGATGCCGCCTCAACCCCGGCAGGCCCTGAAGATCCAACAAGGACCCTTGGCCCTGATATTCATGACAGTGCCCGGACCGGAAAGTGCGACCGGGTGGCCAGGTGCCAAGTGAAGTTGCTTATCCTCGTAACACAAGCAGGCCGCCCCTTCTATGGCAAGCCAGATCTCATAGCCAGCGGTTGTATGGGCATGGCTCATCCCATCGTCCAACAGGATGGACTCGAGCTTGAAATCACTCACAGGGACCGGATAGGACTGTAACCGGCCCGGAACCATGGCCGGCCTTAGGATCTGGGGCCGGGTGGCGGCACAGACCACATGTCGAAGTAATTCATCGACATCGATATGCTTGACCGTAAGCCCGCCCCGGAGCACATTGTCGGAATTGGCCATGATCTCCACGTTCCGACCCTCAAGGTAGGCATGTGGCACTCCCGCATCCTGAAAGATGGCTTCTCCCTTACGCAGGTGAAGCAAATTGAAAAAATAAATGGAAAAGATACCACGGTCCAGGTCCCCTCCACGGGCAAAAGTGACCGACGCACGGGCCGCCCAAAAATCCTCCTGGTCCCTGTCGGGCCAGCCCTGCTTGTATTTTTTTGAAATA
>JBJOMF010000256.1:0-12162 GCA_046052505.1 Bacteroidota bacterium
CAAACAGATATCCTAAAAGCATGGATCCGCAAGGGGGGGCGTGTCGTTGCTCTTGAAGGGGCCGTTTCGCAACTCTCTCGCATGGACCTGGGACCCAAGACACGTAAGCAGGAGACGGAGGATCCCAAAAAAAAGGATCTACCCGACTACGATGCGCTCCGGCGTTTTGAGGACCGTGAACGTGACGCCGTATCTGGCAACACGCCCGGATCGATCTATAAGGTGCAGCTTGATAATACCCATCCGCTGGCTTGGGGCTACCCCGATCACTATTATACCCTCAAGCAGGACGACCGGATCTTTGAGTTCATCTCCGAGAACGGATGGAACGTCGGGGTGCTAAAGCGGGAAAGACCTATTGCCGGATTTGTCGGTACGGCCCTTCGGCCGCGCCTGCAGGACGGACTCCTTTTTGGGGTGCAGTCGCTCGGCGCGGGCCATATCATCAGTCTGACCGACGATCCCCTGTTCCGAAATTTTTGGGAGAACGGCAAGCTCCTGTTCTGTAATGCGGTCTTCGCGGCCGGTCTGTAACATCCACTCACTGCATATGAAACGCGTTCGACATTTCTTCCTGCTCCTGTGTACAGGGCTTGCTTCGGTCGTCGCTGCAGGGCAGGGGCCGGCACCGGTTCATTCGGGGGAGCTCTACCAGGCCCTCCGCAAGCTTAAGGTGCTGGGATCCGTACTTTATATCGCTGCACACCCCGACGATGAGAATACGCGGCTGATCGCTTATCTGTCGAAGGACCGCCTATACCGTACCGGGTATTTGTCGCTCACCCGTGGCGATGGGGGGCAGAACCTGATCGGGCAGGAGCAGGGGATCGAATTGGGGCTTATCCGTACGCAGGAGCTGCTGGCGGCCCGTCGGGTCGATGGGGGTGAACAATTCTTTACCCGGGCTTATGATTTCGGCTATTCCAAGGGGCCGGATGAAACCTTTTCCAAATGGGGCCGCGAGAAAATACTTGCCGATGTGGTCTGGGTGATCCGGAGCTTTCAGCCCGATATCATCATCAACCGGTTTCCGGTCACCGGTGAGGGCGGCCACGGGCATCATACGGCATCGGGCATCCTCGCGAACGAGGCCTTCGCCGCTGCGGCCGATCCCAACCGATTTCCGGAACAACTGGCGTATGTGGCGCCCTGGCAGGTACGCAGGGTGCTTTGGAACACGTTCAATTTCGGAGGAACCAATACCACGCGGGAAGATCAGTTCAAAGTGGACGTGGGCGGATACAATCCCCTGTTGGGAAAAAGCTACGGGGAGATCGCGGCCGACAGCCGCAGCCAGCATAAAAGTCAGGGCTTCGGTGTGCCGGCCTCACGGGGCGAATCACTGGAGTACTTCAAGACTACCCGGGGGGATGCGCCCGTTTCGGACCTGATGGACGGCGTTGATATCAGTTGGGAACGCGTACCGGGTGGTGCAGGGATCCCACTGTCGGTAGACAGCCTGTTGCAGGAATTCGACCTGTTGCATCCTGAGGCCATCGTACCGGGTCTGGTGCGCCTTCATGATCGCATCGCCGCTCTGCCGGACAGTTACTGGAAGCGGCAGAAGCAGCAGGAGGTCCAACAGCTGATCGCTCAGTGTGCAGGACTGTTCCTTGAAGCGACCACGGCCGATCCGCTGGCCATACAGACCGATTCCATCCGCATGAATTTCGTGTGCAACGACCGCCTGGGTGCGGCCGTCACCCTACAGCGCATTCAGGTGGAGGGTTTTGATACTCTTTTTTCAAGGTCTTTGGAACGGAATCGTACGTTCTCATTCAGCAAAACCCTTCCTGTTCCCGCTGCGATGCCACTGACGCAACCGTACTGGCTGTCGGAGCGTATGGAAGAGGGCTCCTTCCAGGTCTCCGATCAGCGACGGATCGGTCAGCCGGATATCGACCCGGCCTGGGAGGCCCGGTTCCAGGTGCGTATACAAAGCACCGTGTTCACATTCATCCGTCCGGTCCGTTATAAGTTCACCGATCCGGTGAAAGGTGAATTGTATCAGCCCGTGGTGGTCGTGCCTCCGGTGCTGGCCAGTCCGGACGGTGATATGCGGATACAGCCCTCAGTGAAGGAGGGCGTTCGGGGACAGTTGCGGTTTACCGGGCTGAAGAAAGACCTTCAGGGCGTCGCTGCGGCCCGTCTCGCCGATCGGAATGACCTCTCGACCGGCACCCGCTTTTCAGCAGGTTCGGTAACGATCAACTCACGCGGGCAGCTGGCCGAAACGGACTACATGCTGCCCCCGGCGACCTCCGAGCAGCACTACGTTTTGGGATTGCGTACGGCGGAGGGCGGGTTCTTCTATCAGGACCGGCACGAGATCCGTTACGATCATATACCCTGGATATCTTATTTCCATGAGGCGGCCGTTAGGGTACGTCCTGTCGATCTCACCGTACAGCATAAGCGCATCGGCTATATCACCGGCGCAGGCGACAAGGTTCCGGAGGCACTGGAGCAGATGGGGTATGAGGTGGTTTTGCTGGGAAAGAAGGAGCTGGCCCGGACCGAGCTCTCCGGCTTCGATGCGATCCTCACCGGGGTTCGTGCATACAATACGCATGACTGGCTGAACGGCTTTCATGAGAAGCTGATGCGGTATGTGGAGGGCGGCGGAAATCTGATCGTGCAGTACAATACCAGCAGCCAGCTCGGTCCCGTACGCGCCCGGATCGGTCCCTATCCTTTCACGATCACCCGCAACCGGATCACCGATGAGCAGGCGGTGGTGGAGTTGTTGAAACCGGAGCATCCGGTTTTTCAGTATCCGAACCGCATTACAGCGGATGATTTTAAGGGTTGGGTGCAGGAACGGAGCATCTATCACGGTTCCGATACCGCTGGCCGTTATGAACGCCTGATGCGGATGGCCGATCCAGGCGAAAAAGGGGATGAGGGCAGTTTGCTGGTGACCCGTTACGGAAAGGGATGGTTCACCTATACCGGGCTGGTATTCTTTCGGCAGCTACCGGCCGGCGTGCCGGGCGCTTTCCGGTTGCTGGCGAACCTGATCGCGCTGAATAAAAAGAAAGGATTCTGATGACAGGAAAGACCAATACCGGTTTGCGTAAGGATGAAGTAGCCTATGGGCTGGCGATCGTACTGGGCCTCTTGATCGGGATCCTGATCCGCCGCATCCGGGTAGGACTGATGATCGGTGTGGTGCTGTGCCTGCTGATCGGTCTGTCGACCCTGACACGATTCATCCGTAAAAGATAAACACATGAAATCCGATCCGGAAGAAAGAGCGCCCTTGTTCGGCTCCTGGACACCCTGGTACTTCCTGGTGATCGGCTTCCTGCTGCTGCTGATCATCCTGTTCGATCGTTTCACGCAACTGTTCACTCGATGACGTGCCGTCCGATCTATTCATCGTTGCCTGTGCTGCGGAGGAGCGGCTGCTTATGACTCCGCTCGACTGGGCTGTATTGGTGGTGACCCTATTGGGCATCATTTCCTACGGGCTTTACAAGAGCCGGACCTCCCGTAACCTGGAGGGCTATTTTTTGAGCAACCGGAGCTTGTCCTGGGGCCTGGTGTTATTGAGTATCATGGGAACCCAGGCCAGTGCCATCACCTTCCTGTCGGCTCCCGGACAGGCCTACACCGATGGGATGCGGTTCGTGCAATATTATTTCGGGCTACCCCTCGCGATGGTGGTGATCTGTCTTTTTTTCGTGCCCATCTTCCGTCGCCTTAAGGTGTACACGGCCTATGAATATCTCGAGAACCGCTTTGATGCCAAAACGCGGACGCTGACCTCCTTTCTGTTCCTCCTGCAACGGGGTTTGTCCACCGGGATCAGCATCTTCGCTCCCTCGATCATCCTGTCATCGCTGTTCGGATGGAACATTTATTATACCAATCTGCTGATGGGCGGACTGCTCATCATCTATACCATGAGCGGGGGTGCCCGCGCGGTGGCCTATACACAGCAGTTGCAGTTGCTGATCATCTTCACCGGCATGTTCCTGGCGGCGTACATGGTCGTGCGGATGCTGCCAGACGGGGTGGGTTTTATGGATGCGCTTCGGGTGAGCGGGGAGTTGGGAAAGCTCAATGTTATCACTACTGGTTTCGAGCAAGGGCGTTTCAATTGGAGTGATCAGTACAATCTTTTCAGCGGGCTGGTCGGCGGGTTTTTCCTGGCTTTGTCCTATTTCGGTACGGACCAGAGCCAGGTCGGGCGCTATCTGACCGCCAAGTCGCTGCGGGAAAGCCGTATGGGACTTTTGATGAACGGCTTTGTCAAAGTACCCATGCAATTTTTGATCCTCCTCATCGGGGCACTGGTCTTTACCTTCTATCTTTTCAACCGCGCACCCTTGTTCTTCAACGAGGCACAGCTGGTACGGCTCGAACGCTCTGCCACCTATTCCGATTCGCTTCAACAGGTACGGGACTTTTACGATCGGTTACAGGTGCAGAAGCAGCAGGCCGTAGTGGCATACACCACCGCATACCATACCGGTCGTTCCAGCGATGCCGACTCGATCGTCAGTGGCCTTCGCACCTTTCAGCTCCGTTCCGATTCCCTGCGCGGCCGTATCAAGGGCTGGCTTAGCCGGAAGGACATCGGTGGTGACGGGAATGACACCAACTATATCTTCCTGCGATTTGTGGTAGATCATTTGCCTGCGGGCCTGGTGGGCTTATTAATCGCGATCATCTTCTTGGCCTCCTGGGGCAGTATCGCCGCGGCGATCAATTCCCTGGCGTCCTCGAGTATGGTAGATTTTCATAGGCGGTTCACCCGAAATAAAGAGAGCGGTGAGGATGAATACCGCTTGTCCAAGATTTACACACTCGGCTGGGGCATCTTTTGTATCATCGTCGCCCTTTTCACCTATAATATCGGCAACAGCCTGATCGAGGCAGTGAACGTGCTGGGATCGCTTTTCTATGGGGTGATCCTCGGGGTTTTCCTTGTTGCATTCTTCCTGCCCCGTATCCGCAGCGGGCAGGTTGTTTTCTGGGCGGCTCTGCTGGCCGAACTGTTGGTGCTCTGCATCTTCATTCTGACCCGTCAGGGGGTCCTGAAGATGGGATTCCTGTGGCTGAACCCGATCGGGGCCTTGGGCGTCGTGTTCCTGGCCTTGGTACTGCAGGGGCTTCTTCCCAAACAAAAAACCCTGCCCGACAGGGCAGGGTCCGTCGTGCAGGAGCACGGATGATCATTTCAGTGTTTTCAGGATCTCCTCGTTCTGCTTGGCGAATTCCGTGTATTTGGTCTCATTGGCGATGCGGATGGCATTCTTTGCGGCCGCTATGGCGTCGTCCTTGCGTCCCATTTTGGCGAGGATGCGCGTTTTGAGCGTATGTACCCAGGGCATTGAATTCGGAGCGGCCTCGGTGGCCTTGTTGATCCAGTTCAGGGCCTGGCTGAGGTCCTTTCCATTGTCAGAGTAGTAGGATGCCGCCTGATAATAAGGACGGTTGTCCTTGTTCATGATATTATCGATCTGTTTCATGACATTCCCGTCAACGTCGGTGCTTACCGGAAAAGACACGTAGGTCGACTCCCAGGAGAGGCCGATGTCACAGCTGTTGCCCTTGATGTTCTCGAATGCGATGACCATCGTCTCCACAGATCTCGGCAGCGAGGCGGGGTTGGCCTTGATCCGCACGACATCCTGGTCTTGCTTGTAATCATCCGGACTGGTCACATCGGTTTGCTTACTGATGATGAGGGTCCATTCCTTTTCACCGGGAATGGAGAGCAGGCCATATTTCCCCGCGGGAACTTTTGTACCGCCGATGATCACTTCATCGCCGAAGGTCAGCGTGGTGGCCGCATTGGCTCCGGTACGCCATACTTGCCCGAAGGGTACCAGATCGCCAAAGACCTTACGGTTCTTCATGCCGGGGCGTGAGTAAGAAAGTTCGATGAAGGAAAGCCCGAAATTTTGCTTGATGGTTTGCAGGGGACTGGGCGATGGGGTGTTCAGCTGGGCCTCTGCCCCGATCATCCCCAGGGCGGCTGCCAGCATCATGGCAATTTTTTTCATACAGTTTTTTTGAGGCTGCAAAGATACGAAGGGAACTGCTTGCCGGATTCTAAAACCGATCCGGTGTTCAGAACGGGATCTCCATGCGGGTGCGGGAATGTCCTCCGGGGCCTTGATGCCAGCCCGGCCCGTCCTTCACCAGTCGAACCGCTTCCTTGTCACAGGCGGGGCAGAGGGCGCGTTCGATACGGATATCGGTTGGGCGGCCCTGGCCGTCGATCGTAAAGGATACCAGTACCGATGCCGTATCGGTGTTGTTATTTCGTTCAGCAGGCATGACTCGGTTGGTCGTCAGGTAGTTGCGGTAGGCCTCCCAGCCGCCTTTGGGTTGCGGACCTTTGGATTCCCGTTTCATGCCTGAGCCGGGGGCCGTTGCTTTATTTCGGCTCTCGGTTACCCATCCTCCGGCAGGTTCTTCCTGGTCTTTTGCAAGCGGGGGGGTGGATTCCTCGGCCTTTTTGGAAAGTTTCAGGGTAACGGCCGGGGCCGGTGACGCGGATGGGGCGACCTCATCGGCCTTTTCCGGGTGGTCGGTAACCGGTTTGGATTCTACAGCGGCGATATCCGCGGGTTCCTTCAGGCGAGGCCTTTGATCCGGTTCGTGTCTTGGCACCGGAGGGGTATTTTCCATTGCTGATCCCCCTGGCGTGGGTGCGGGTGTCCGGGTTACGATCTTTTCTGAGATTTCCTGCGGACCGCTATCCGATGTTGTCGCAACGGTGGAGGAAGATATAGAAGCCGAATCGATCGTTGAGGTGGACCGACGTTGCTGCGCGATCTGTTCCGGTTTTTTTGGAACCGACAAGCGGAACACCAGCAAGGCGGCGCCCGCAAGGATGACCACCATAGCGGCTACCCGCCACAGCGGGTAGAGCCAGTGAACGGAACCGCTGCCCCCTCTTCCTACCGCTCCGTCAAGCCGTTTCTGCAGCTGTTGGCGGACCGTCCGCATGTCATCCGCCCCATGCCCCTGTACGGTACCAAATCCCTCGATCGCATCGGAAAGAAAGGGGTCTTCCAGCGCCGCTTTTTCAAGTGCATGTCGTTCGGCAGGGCTCATCCGGCCTGTGTGGTAGCGGTCCAGATCGGCTGCTGTATAGGGGGCTATAGATGTCCGTTGATTCATGATCCTTGGTCCGGTTCGGTTTCGTTCGTTTCCATACAGATTTTCAGATTCCTTCGGCCGTTCTGAAGCTGGCTGCGTACCTGATTCCAGTCCTGTCCCGTTTCCGCTGCGATCTCCTGATAGCACTTTCCTTCCAGGTAAAAGAGCCGGACAGTTTCCCGTTGTCGTTCACCGAGTGATTCGAGGCAGCGGGCCAGTTGTTGCAGGTGTGCTTCCTTCTCCAGTACACTGTTCAGATGCAGTGGTTCCTCGGATTGCATAAGGTCCGGATGGATTTCCACGGTCTTGAGGGTCCGCGGCGTACGCAGCTGCATCAGGCAGTGGTTCCTGGCCACCCGGTGCAGCCAGGGGCGGAACTGCTCCACATCGTGCTTTCGCAGTTTTTCCACCAGTTCCTCGAACAGTTGCATGACGGTGTCCTGAGCCTTTTCCGGGTCTTTCAGGTACTTGAGGGCTACCCCGTAAACCAGGTCCATGTATCGCTGGTAGAGCTCACCCAACAGGTTCAGGTCGCCTGTTTGGCGATACCGCGACACCAGTACTTCATCTGGCGGTCCGCCGGGGGATATGTTACGCAGGAATGCCAACGGGTAAAAGTAAGCAATATAATAAAGGAGCGTAGGGGGGCAGGCAGTCCTATTACGGCAGATCGGATCTTATGCTTTTGCAATTTCTTAACGAGTTTCTTTGAAACCGGGCAGATAACCGATTGTGCATTCGTCAGAATACCGGCATCAGGGTAGCAGACATTCATCATTAAAACGCATTTTATGAAACGACTCCTCTTTTTGGCCGTGCCGTTGCTGTTGGTGCTGCTTGCCTTTCGTCCGATCCGTTACCAGGTGGTGCAGGGTTCCGTTGTGGACACTGCCGGATCGGCCATACCGTTCGCTACCGTCGTCGTCAAAGGTGACGGTGCCACGACCGCGGCGGATTCCCGGGGACTGTTCTCCATCCGCGTGACTTCCCTCAATGCCGTATTGCTGGTGTCGGCATCCGGCTATACCACGATCGAGCTGCCCCTGAAGGGTCGTAGCTCCGTTAGGGCGGTTTTGCGCCCTGTAACGGAAAAATACCTGAGTGAAACGGTCGTCCGTGGCCATGCCCAGCGAAAGGATGGTGTCCGTAACGCGTATGCACTCCCGGCACCGTCAACCGGGATGATCTATGACCGGTCCATCCGGGGAGAGAGCTATTATACCGATAAGAGGGAACAGGACCCTGTCCTTGATCGGGAGGGGTACGACTACATTCGCGAAAATCGGTTCCAGAAGGTCACCGATAATCCGCTGTCCACATTTTCCATCGATGTCGATGGGGCTTCTTACAGTAATGTACGTCGAATGCTCCAAAATAACCAGCTCCCCAACGCCGGAGCGGTGCGTATCGAGGAGTTCGTGAATTATTTCAAGTATGATTACAAGCAGCCGGCCGGGGAGCATCCGTTCTCCATCCACACAGAGATCTCCGATGCACCCTGGAAGAAGGAGCACCGGCTGGTACTGATCGGTCTGCAGGGCCGGCAGATCCCTGTGGAAAGCCTGCCGGCGTCCAATCTGGTCTTCCTCATCGATGTGTCGGGTTCCATGCAGAGTCCCCAGAAGCTTCCGCTGGTGCGCAGTTCCCTCAAGTTGTTGGTTGAGCAGTTACGTCCGCAAGACCGGATCTCCATCGTCGTGTATGCAGGAGCGGCCGGCATGGTACTGCCACCTACAGCGGGTTCCGATAAACAAAGGATCCGGGAGGCCATCGACCGTCTGGAGGCCGGTGGTTCCACCGCAGGCGGTGCCGGTATCCGGTTGGCTTATCGGGTCGCCCGGGAGCAGTTCATGAAAGGCGGAAACAACCGGGTGATCCTTTGTAGTGACGGGGATTTCAATGTCGGCGAAAGCAGTGATGATGCCATGGAGCGGTTGATCGAGACGGAGCGTCGCAGTGGGGTATTTCTGACCGTTCTCGGTTATGGCATGGGAAATTACCAGGATGCCAAGATGCAGAAACTGGCCAATAAGGGCAACGGAAATCATGCCTATATTGATGGCATCCTGGAAGCGAAAAAGGTGCTGGTGAATGAGTTCGGGGGTACCTTATTCACGATCGCAAAGGACGTGAAGCTGCAAGTGGAGTTCAATCCCGCCAAGGTGCAGGGATACCGGCTAATCGGATATGAGAACCGGATGCTGGCCCGCGAGGATTTCAATGACGATCAAAAAGATGCGGGTGAGTTGGGCAGTGGCCATACGGTGACGGCCTTGTACGAGATCATTCCAACGGGTATCGAGAGCGACCTGCTCGCCACGGTGGATTCATTGAAATACCAGCGAACCCGTCCCGCGGCCATTTCAGGAGGAGGCAGTGACGAAATTTTGACCGTAAAGTTCCGGTACAAGGCACCTGATGGCGATGTGAGCCGGCTGATCGTTCATCCGGTTAAGGATACCCGGCTGCCCATCGCCCGCACCTCTGATAATTTCAGGTTTGCGGCTGCCGTCACTGAGTTCGGTCTGCTGCTGCGTAACTCCGAATACCGGGGCGCCGCTTCCTTCGGGAATATCCTGGCGCAGGCTCAGGCAGCGAAAGGAAAGGATGCCGAAGGGTACCGGGCCGAGTTCATCCGGCTTGTGGAAACGGCCCGTATGCTGGCAGGTGTTCGGGACAATCAGGAGGAATCGGTAAAGGATAGCGGTAAATGACCGTTTCGAAGGACCCTTTTCAGGCGGACAACTATATTGTCCGCCTTTTTCATGCGATTATTTTTTTCGGAACGCGGGATGATGCTGTTCAAGGGTCTTTCGAAGGAATCCCCGGTCAAGGTGGGTGTAGATTTCGGTGGTCGTGATGCTGGCGTGTCCCAGCATATCCTGTACGGCCCTGAGGTCGGCCCCGCCTTCAATGAGGTGGGTGGCAAAGGAGTGCCGGAAGGTGTGCGGGGAGATCGTTTTTTGGATGCCTGCTTCCCGGGCCAGATCGCGTATGATGTAAAAGATCATCACGCGTGAGAGCCGGCTGCCAAGCCGGTTGAGGAACAGAATGTCTTCATTTCCTTTCTTTGGTGTCAGGTGCACCCGTACCGTTTGCCGGTACAGGTTGATATACCGTATCGCGCTGCGTCCGATCGGAACAAGCCGTTCTTTGTTGCCCTTTCCGGTGACCCGGATGAACCCCACGTCGAGGTAAAGCTGGGAGATCCGCAAGCCGACCAGTTCGCTGACACGCAGCCCGCAACTGTAAAGGGTTTCCAGGATCGCCTTGTTACGGGTTCCTGTCGGGGCACTCAGGTCGATTGCGGCGATGAGTTGCTCGATCTCGTCACAGTGCAGCGTATCGGGCAGGGACCGCTTTTGTTTCGGGGTCTCCAGCAAGAGGGTGGGGTCCGTGGTTACAAGGTCTTCCATACGGCAATACCGGTAAAAGGCCCGGATGCCCGATATCAAACGTGCCTGTGAGGTGGCGGAGAGTCCCATCTCGCCGATCTGTTTCAGGAACCGCTGCAGATCCCGGAGACCCACCTCTTCGGGAGGTTTCGTCAATTCAGATGCGAGAAGGAAGGTGGTCAGGTGGTCGATGTCTCGTAGGTAGGCCTGTACGGAATGCGGCGACAGGGATTTTTCCAGTTCCAGCCAGGACTTGAACCCTTTCTTGTATGATTCCCACATGCCGTGTCGGTGATCGGTCCTATTCGAGGATGATTTTCTTTTCTTTCTCCGTCCACTTGTTATCGATCTTCACCCGGGCACGGATGCGTTCGGTGGTCACCCGGACGGAATCGATATGCTCATGGATGTCATCGTAGTCGATATCGAGGGCCTTGCCGAAGGTCATCATGGCCTTTTTCCCGGTTTGAACCTCCTCAACGTAGATGTTGCCCCGGTCGGTATAGGCGATCAGTCCCGCTGCGATTTCGAACCGGGGGTCCAGATTGTTGATACCGCTGCTTCGTTTGCTGATGGTGCCCGACTTGCTGAAGGGCAGCCGGATCTGGTATCCGCGACCGGTCTTGCAATCGTTGAACAGGATGTACACCTGTGAAGTGTCTCCGAAGATGCAGCGGATCTTTTCAGGGCTGACCGTCGCATCCCCATACCCGAAGTCCGTCGTGCGTACCACGCCCAATCCTTTGTAGCCCCAACTGATGGTTTGCGGGCGGCACTCTTTCGGGCCGATATGTACCCAGGGTTGCAGCGCATGATCGCCCTGGAATCGCAAGGTATCGGTAAGGCAGGCGGTATCACAGTCGGTTTTTTTGGATCCTCCCGGGCGGCAGGCACTGATCCATAGGAGGAGCAGGAATATCAGGGAGCGGGTGGGGGGAGTTTTCATGTGTTCAGTTGTCTTGCAAAAGTAGATAAGATGCGCCAGCGGCAGGGGACTTTTTTGCCCTGTTCGCGGCGGCGTGCGGCACACGGAATGTGTGCAATCAGTATCTTCGGCAGATGAGTAAGAAAAACGCCATCAACCTGCGTTCATTCCGCGCACGTGCGCGGCATACCAAGAGCCGCCTGCGTAGGTACCTCAGTAAGTTAGAACGGCTGGCCCCCCGGGGGTTGGACCAAAAGATCGAGGGGCTGGAGCGGGCGGTCTGGAAGCAAACCGACTGTCTCACCTGTGCCAACTGCTGCCGTACCATGACCCCTACCTATACGCCGCGTGACCTCAAGCGCATCTCGGCCCATTTCAGTATGACCGTCGATCAGTTCAAGAAAAAGTGGCTGAAGCGCGACCGGGGCGGTGATTGGATGAACAAATGGACCCCGTGCCAGTTCCTCAATCTGGAGGATAACAAATGCTCGATCTATGCCATTCGTCCGGCGGATTGTGCCGGTTTTCCGCATTTGTCTAAAAAATTCAAGGACTTCGTACACATCCACAAGCAGAACGTCGAATACTGCCCTGCCACACATCGGCTGGTGGAAATGATGGAGGAGCGCCAGATCGTGTGACCGGGCATCCCGCACCGCTGGGCCGGCGTTGTTCAGAGGTATACATCCTCGATGAGAAAGAACGCTGGTTCCTTACCGG
>JBJOMF010000257.1:0-4132 GCA_046052505.1 Bacteroidota bacterium
CATCCGGCTGGAAGGGATCCCGGCACGGGAGTTTCGCAAGCAGAAGATTGAGATTGCCCAGTATACGGCGGTCATATTCACCAGCCGAAATGCGATCGATCACTTCTTTCGTACCTGTGAAGAAATGAAGGTCGTCATATCGCAGGATACCAAGTATTTCTGTATCACGGAGGCGGTGGCCCTCTACCTGCAAAAGTTTATCCAGTATCGAAAGCGCAAGGTCTTTTTCGGGGCCGATGGTACCAATCGTAGCATGTTCGATGCCATCAATAAGCATAAAGGCAACGAGAAGTTCCTGTATGTGTGCTCCGAGAACCAGCAGGACAATGAGATCGTCGCCTGGTTGAAGGGGAACAATTGCGATTTTGTACTGGCTTTCATGTATCGCACGCAGAGCGCCGATGTGCGGGAGGTCCTGAGCCGCACATCTTACGATGTCATTTGCTTTTTCACGCCGAGCGGGGTGAAAAGCCTGTTCGATAACCTGCCTCAATACCGGCAGAACGGTATGGTGATCGGTGCGTTCGGCAGCAACACGTCGAAAGCCGTGGAGGAGGCCGGGCTGACCCTGGAGATCAAGGCCCCGCAGCCGCAATTACCGAGTATGGCCGCCGCATTGGAGCGGTTTCTGGCATCTTTCCCTAAAAAGAAGTGACCCTGCGTCAGCAGCTGGTTCCTTCCCTTTTCTTTTTCCAGATGCTCCTGAACAAGCCGCATAGAAGGCTGTTTACCCGTGGCATGGAATCTGTCAATCGTCTGGCCCGCGAAACCAGCCCCTATCTGTTACAGCATGCCCGCAATCCGGTGGACTGGTACCCCTGGTCGGTAGAGGCATTGGATCGGGCACGTACCGAGGACAAGCCGATCCTGGTGAGTATCGGGTATTCGGCCTGTCACTGGTGCCATGTCATGGAGCGCGAGAGCTTCGAGGATCCAGAGACAGCGGCGATCATGAACCGTGATTTCATCAATATAAAGATCGACCGGGAAGAGCGGCCCGATCTGGATCAGGTGTATATGGATGCCGTTCAGGCTATGACCGGCAGCGGAGGCTGGCCCCTGAATGTGTTTCTTACACCGGACGGGCGTCCTTTTTACGGAGGCACCTACTTTCCCCCAAAACGTGCCTTCAATCGCCCGTCGTGGCAGGAGACCCTGCAAAGTGTATCACAGGCGTTTCGGGACAAGCGACACGAGATCGATTCGCAGGCAGGCAATCTCACCGAACACCTGGTACGGGCCAACCGGTTCGGACAGGAGTTGAACGGGGTTGAAGCGGCCCTGACCATTGAAGGTCTTGATACAGCCACAGACGAACTTTTGAAGCAGGCGGATCGCGAATGGGGCGGCTTTGGTCGGGCACCGAAATTCCCGCAGACCGGTTCCATCCAGTTCCTGCTCCGCTATTCCCACATCCGTTCCTCGACTGACCCGGTCCGGGCCCGTGCGGCGCTGGATCATGCTTTGCTCAGTCTCGATAAAATGATACAGGGGGGAATCTATGACCAGGTAGGTGGTGGTTTTGCCCGCTACGCCACCGATACGGAGTGGTTGATCCCTCATTTCGAGAAGATGCTGTACGATAATGCCCTGCTCGTATCCGTGCTCTGTGATGCCTATGCCCTTACGGGAAAGCCACGCTATCGGGAGGTGGTGGAACAGACCCTAGAGTTCGTGCTGCGGGAATGCCTTCATCCCGAGGGGGGGTTCTATTCCGCACTCGATGCAGACAGCGAGGGTGTGGAGGGCCGATATTATGTCTGGTCCCGCAAGGAGGTAGCCGGGATCCTGGGCCCCGACACGGATCTTTTCTGCCGCTATTTCGACATCACAGACGAAGGGAACTGGGACGAGGGCAATATCCTGAACGTGCCCAAGCCTGCGGATGCCTTCTGTAAGGCCGAGGGGATCGATACGGAAGCTTTTGGGAGGATCATCGCTACGGGGCTGAAGACGATGCTGGAGCATCGCAGTACCCGGGAGCGTCCGTCGACGGACGACAAGGTGATTTTGGGGTGGAACGCCCTAATGAATACGGCCTTTTCGAAGGCCTATTCCGTGACCGGCAATGAAGCATACCGGTCAGTAGCCATGCGGAACATGGAATTTCTCCTGACGCATCTCCGTGCCGGGGATACGGATGGTTTCCGGCACACCTGGAAGGAGAACAGGGCCCGTTTCCCTGCTTTTCTGGACGACCTGTCCTTTTTGACGGATGCCTTGATCCATCTGCAAGAAGTAACTGCCGACCTCCGCTGGCTGGATGAGGCCGGCTCGGTCCTTCGCGGGGTGCTGGCCCGTTTCGCTGATACGGAATCCCCCTTTTTCTTTTATACGCCCCTGGAACAAGATGATATCATCGTTCGGAAAAAGGAGGTGTACGATGGGGCGTTGCCTTCCGCCAATGGGGTCATGGCCTGCAACCTGCGGCGGTTGGGGATCCTGTTGAATGAACCGGAGTGGAGCCTGCGTTCGGATCGCATGCTGGCGGTGCTGTCGCGGGCCGTCCTCCGGTATCCCACGTCTTTTGGATACTGGGCCTGTCTGCTGGCCGAGCAGGTAACCGGTACATGCGAGATCGCGATTACCGGACCGGAACACCGGGAGGGGCTGGAAACCATTCTGCGGTGCTATATACCCAACCGGGTCATCATGGCTGCTCCGGAGCCTCGGGAAGAATATCCACTCTTGTCGGGGAAAAAAGGGCCTGAATCCGGCTGCGCTTTCTGGCTTTGTCGTACTTATTCCTGCCAGCGGCCCGTATTTTCCGCATCGGAGCTTATTTCGCTGATTTCCAACGTTAAAAACATCCAATAATTTTCGACTCGGGACAATAATCAGGCGTTCTCCTCCGTTAGAGGTTTTATGCCGGGACAAGACCTTGACACAGTGAAAATTAAACCATAACCTTGTGACACTGAGTGTCTCAAAACGCTATATTTGCCTAATACCCCTAAGTGTAAATTCTATGAAAAAACGAAGCCTTTTCATCACCCTTGGTACTGCTGCCCTGATCCTGGCCGGATGCGGCTCCAGCGGTAAGTCGAAAGGTAAGGGTGGAAAAAGCAGTATGACCAACGATGGCCAGCTGCACGGCGTAGCGGCCGGAGGGAAATATGCACTCCCGAAGCCCCCCGGCATGGTCTATGTACCGCAGGGAACCTTCCATATGGGACCCAGCGATGAGGACCCGGCCTTCGCGTTCAGCGCCCGCAACCGCAATGTTTCGATCAGCGGTTTTTGGATGGACGCTACGGAGATCACCAACAACGAATACCGTCAGTTCGTGTATTGGGTGCGCGACTCGGTTGTCGCCCGCAAGATGGGGTATGTGAAGGCGGGTGCCGACGGCAACGAGAACATCGACTGGAAGAAGATGCAGACCATGAAGTGGAGCGATCCTAAGGTTCTCGAGCAGCTGAGCAGTACCGATATCATTCTCCCTCCCGATGACCGTATATTCGGCAAAAAGGAGATCGATCCCACTAAAGTCATCTACCATTCCGAGGTGTTCGACCTGAAGGAAGCGGCCCGCCGCGAGAATGCCGGCAAGCCCCGCTCGAAGTTCATCGTCAAGAAAGATGTGCCTATCTACCCCGATACATTGGTATGGATCCGGGATTTCAGCTACTCGTACAATGAGCCGATGACCAAGCGGTATTTCTCGCATCCCGCTTTCGGTAACTATCCCGTGGTCGGTGTAAGTTGGAAGCAGGCCACCGCTTTTTGCGAATGGCGTACCCATTATCTGAATGCCTACCTGGATTCCAAAAAGCGCACCCAGGAGTCTGATTTCCGTCTGCCGACCGAGGCGCAGTGGGAGTATGCGGCGCGTGGTGGCCGTTCACAGTCGATGTTTCCCTGGGGCAACTATTATCTCCGGAACAAAAAAGGCTGCCTGATGGCCAATTTCAAACCCGGACGCGGAAACTATCCGGAAGATGGGGGGTTCTATACCGTGCGTGCCGACGGGTACTGGCCCAACGATTTCGGTCTGTACTGCATGAGCGGCAATGTGGCGGAGTGGACCTCGTCGATCTTCTACGAAGGCCGCAATAATTTCCAACACGATATGAACCCGGATGTGCGTTGGAACGCAAAGGATGAGGATCCCCCGCTGATGAAGCGGAAG
>JBJOMF010000258.1:0-8778 GCA_046052505.1 Bacteroidota bacterium
GCCACCGGCGCGATAACACGTGCCTGTTCCGTTTCGAGGGGTATCCGCTCGCTGCCCGGCCGGGTACTCTGTCCGCCGATATCAAGGATGTCGGCACCATGCCGGAGCATCTCCTCAGCCCGATGTAACAAAGAATCGACCCCACTGGTACGGCTGACCGGGTAGAACGAGTCCGGGGTACAGTTCAGGATGCCCATGATGGCCGGTCGGGCAAATGACAGCGTTCTTCCGCGGGATCGAAGGGTAAACATTAGGCCGAGTTCGCTATTTTTGGAGCGAGGAACCTAAAGATAGGAGAGGGTACGGAAAAAGGCCCGTTTCCCGGTTCCCCATCCAGCTATGACGGATACGAACCAGCAGTACGACACGGTCATTGGATCCTGCAAGGATATATTCCTCAAAAAGACCCGCGACTATGGAACGGCCTGGCGGGTATTGCGTACCATATCGATCGTCGACCAGATCTTCATCAAGGCCCAGCGCATTCGTACCATTCAGGAAAAGAAGACCCAGCGCGTGGAGGATGGCATCGCGGCCGAGTTCCGCGGTATCGTCAATTACGGGGCGATCGGACTGCTCCAGCTTTCATTGCCACCCGACGCGCCGGAGGAGCTTACCCCCGAAGAGGCAGCTTTACATTACGACAAGCAGATCGCCCGCGCCAAGGGTCTTATGGAAGACAAGAACCATGATTACGGTGAGGCCTGGCGGAACATGAGCCAGGAAAGCTTTACCGACCTCATTTTGATGAAACTACAGCGGATCCGACAGATCCTTTCCAATGACGGACGCACACTGGTCAGCGAAGGGATCGACGCCAATTATCTGGATATCATCAATTACGCAGTTTTCGCTTTAATTCTGATGTAAATGAAGGTCCCGGTTCATATCGCTCGCTTTCTGGTAGGGCTTCTGTTCATTTTCTCAGGCCTGGTAAAGGCCAACGACCCCTTGGGATTGAGCTACAAGATGCAGGAGTTCTTTGAGCTGTGGGGCATGACCCGTTTCAACGGCTGGACGCTGACCCTTTCGGTACTGATGAATGCGTTTGAGATCATTGCCGGAATGGCGCTGCTTCTGGGCTGGCGGATCCGTCTCTTCAGCTGGCTCCTGCTGGCCCTGATCCTTTTCTTCACCTTCCTCACCGGCTATGCGTTCCTGTCGGGCAAATTCCGGAGCTGCGGTTGTTTCGGCGATTGTCTACCCATCGATGCACGAAGCTCGTTCGTCAAGGACCTCATACTACTGGGCCTGATCGGCCTCCTGTTCCAGAAACAGGAGCATATCAGAGCGCTGGGGCAACCTCGGACCCGGAATGTAACCATGCTGGTCACAGCGTTGATCGCATTCGGACTGCAATGGTACGCCCTCACGTTTCTTCCCCTCAAAGACTGCCTCCCGTTCAGAAAGGGAAATAATATCCCGGCGCTCATGCGCATCCCTGAGGGAGCAAGACCCGACAGTTTTGCGATCCGGTTTATCTACAAAAAAGACGGAAAGGAATACGAGTTCTCCCCACTGGAACTGCCGGCCGACCTGGCCACATACATCTTCGTCAGCCGGCAGGACAAACTGATCCGAAGGGGCAATGCCGAACCGACGATCAAGGGGTTCTCGCTGACCGGTAGTACGAATATCGACTCCACAAACGAGGTTCTCGCACTGCCGGCAGCCGTGCTGCTCTTTGCAGAGAATTTCGAAAAACCCTCCTCCCGCTGGGAAAGATCGTTTGCCGATCTGGTCAGTACGGCAGCAGCAAAACGAGTACCGGTGTACCTGGTGACGGCCCAGCCGGACCAGGCGCGGGAAAAAGTAACGAGCGGCTCATTTCCCGACATTCCGGTTTTCCGTTGCGATAATACTGCCATCCGAACTGCTGCCCGAACCAATCCCTGCCTGCTGGTACTGGAGAACGGCACCATCAGGGGTAAATACAGCCGCTACGGATTCGGTCGCGCGCGCAGGCAACTGGAAAGGTTGCGAACGGCTTCCGCACCCTGACCGGGCACGTTGATAACTTATGACACGTTACGTCCTGCGAAAAATACTGTACGGCCTCTTGGTGCTGCTGGGCGTGGTGCTCCTGGTGTTCGTGCTGTTTCAGGGCTTCGGCGATCCCTCCCGGATCGTCATGGGCCAAAGTGGTGATTCCGCCACACAGGCCAATATCCGCCGCGAGCTTTACCTGACGGATGAACGGGGGGAGCCGGTCTCCCGATTCAGACAATTCCTTCACTACCTGAACGATGTTTCCCCGGTAGCACTCCATTCCGCTGCAGAAATAAAAGAGAAAAAGCTGCACGGACTTTTCGTCGGAGGGACGCTCAAGTTCGGTATCAAAGTGCCCTACCTGCGTCGTTCCTATCAGAGCAAACGCGAGGTGTGGGCCATTCTGATGCAGGCCCTGCCCGGGACCCTGATGCTGGCGATTGCAGCCCTTTGCATCGCGCTGACACTGGGGATCCCGCTGGGCGTGATCGCCGCGGTACGGCAGCATTCCTGGATCGATACCACAGCCGTCTTCTCCAGTATTGCCGGGATCTCGGCACCCTCCTTTTTCATGGGCATCGTCATGGTCTACCTCTTCGGATTCCTGCTGGGCGACTGGACGGGCCTTCAGATCGCCGGTAATTGGTATGCCATCGATCCCGACGGACACCGGCGGCTTTCGCTTCAAAACCTGATCCTTCCCGCCCTCACACTGGGAATTCGACCCCTGGCCATCATCACACAACTCACCCGTAGTGCCATGCTCGATGTGCTCGATCAGGATTATATCCGGACGGCAAAGGCCAAGGGCCTTTCAGAAAGAAACGTCGTTTGGAAGCATGCCCTGCGCAACGCATTGAACCCGGTGATCACGGCGGTCACCGGATGGTTCGCCGAACTGTTGGCCGGCGCCTTTTTCATTGAATACATCTTCGGCTGGCAGGGGATCGGGAAGGTGACGGTGGATGCGTTGGAAAAGCTGGATTATCCCGTGGTCATGGGTGCCGTATTGGTTTCGTCCACTTTCTTTATCCTGGTCAATATACTGGCCGACATCCTTTATGGCGTGGTCGATCCCCGCGTTCGGGTCAGGTAGGTCAGGTGTTCACCGAACGATCACTTCCCGGATCAGGTTCTCTTTCAGGGATTCATTGACCCGATGGCGGATCTTCTCCCGCTGATACAGCAGCTCCTGCCGAAGCGGTGCCACGGAAGTGGTGATGATGAGCTTATCACCTATGACCTGCAATTTGTCCGTGTGCCGGGCGATGGTCTTACCCATGATATCCTCCCATACCTCCTCCAGCTGAAGGGCACGGATGTCACCACTGATCCGGCTGGATTGGAGAAAGGCCTGCAAGGCCTCGTGCATGGAATACTGACCCATGAAGCAAAGATACCGGTTCTGCCGGAGCCGGTTCAGAGAACGATCAATCCGAATGGACGCTTCAGGGATTGCAGATACCCCTCCAGTCGCTCCGGATGGGTATCTGTAATGAGGACCTGACCCTGATGTTCGATGCAGACCGATCGCAGCAGGTTGCGGATGCGGGATTCATCCAGTTTCTCGAAAACATCATCGAGCAACAACAGGGGCGGGGACCCTTTCACCTGTTGTAAGGTATCCATCTCTGCCAGTTTTAGCGCGAACAACAGGCTTTTTCGCTGTCCCTGTGAGGCACAGCTTCGAAATGGCTGGCCAAACAACTCGATCACCAGATCATCCCGGTGCACGCCGCTACAGGTACGAACAGCGGCGAGATCACGGGAACGACCCTCCCTGAGTAAGACATCCAGAGGGTGTTCCTGCAGGTCGGACCGGTAGCGGATCGTTATGGGTTCAGCACTTGACGCGATATCGGCATAACGTTTCAGCACCACCGGAACGAAGGTTTCAAGGAACCTGTGGCGTTTTTGATATAAGACCGTACCGGGTTCCAGCAATTGTTCATCCAGTACATCCAGCAGTTCATCGGGAGCGCCCCTGCGCTCGGCCAGTGCCCGCAAGTGCGATTGCCGCTGGTCCAGGATCCGGGTGTACTGGATGAGATGCCTCAGGTATTCGCTGTCCACCTGGGAAAGCAGGGTATCCAAAAAATTCCGCCGGTCGGAACCGCCGCCGGTGAGCAATTCCGAATCATCGGGTGCTACGATCACGCAGGGATATCGCCCGATATGCTGCGAGAAACGGGCGTAGGCCGTGCCATTCAGGGTTATTTCCTTTCGGCCATTCTCCCGCAGAATACAGGTGGAGCTTTCCGTTTCACCGTCCCGTTCCCACGTCCCTTCGATCCGGAAACCGGATCGTCCCTGCTGCACATGTGCTGCATCCGTCCGGTTGAAATGGCTGCGAGTGAAGCAGAGGTAATGTATGGCATCCAGTAAATTGGTCTTCCCTGTACCGTTCGGGCCGCAGATACCGGTGATCGGGCTATCGAACCGGAACCGCCGGTCCGAATAATTCTTGAACTGAACCAGATGCAGGCAGCGGAGATACGGCATGTCAGGGGTTGACCGGTTGTGGTTCGGGTATGTCATCCGTACGAACAGGATCGAGTTCGATCATGTGACAATTTCGGCAGAAATCCGGAGCCTCGTTACGATACCATGCGGCACGGAATGCACGGTATTCGGAACTGTTCAGACAGTTCATCAGCCCTTTTTCAAAGACATTGCCGAAATTCAGCTCCTTTGGGAACGGCTTTGCACAGCAGGGGGTTGCATAGCCATCCCAGGATATGTAAAAATGAGACCAGACCAGGTCGCATTTCCGGAAACCCTTTGGGCTTTCGATATCCCAGGTGGTCAGCTCCAACTCAGGGAACGTCATAGCCATTGCACGGGCCCGTTTCAATTCGGTCCGGAACTCAAGCGTCTGGAAGAACTCATAGTAGGATCGGTCATGGATCGTGACGGCCGCCACGTTGAAGGGCGTGATGTTCATGTACCGAACGCCCAGTTCTCCGGCCAATCGGACCACATCCGCCATCTGCCGGTAATTCTCTCGGATCGCCACGAAATTGAACAGGATGCTGGCCCGCTTTCCGCGGCAGGCCTCGATGGCATCGCGGGTGTTCGAGAGAAAGAACGCGTACTGACCTTTAAGACGTACCTGCTCATAGATACCCTCCGTACCGTCGATCGAGATCTGGATGGTATCGATCTGGTCGGCCAATTGCCGGACCATCTCTCGGCTCACCGGCAAATGGGAATTAGTGGACACGCTGATGATGATGCCCTTGTTCAGGGAGCGGATGTAGGATACGATCTCTGGTAATTTCTTGTACATGAATGTCTCTCCCAAGCCGGTCAGCCCGATGGAATCCACATAGGGGAAGGCCTCGTCGACCACCCGTTTCATCTTATCCAGGTCCATGAAGCCTTTGTCCATCTGATGGCCAAAAGCATATTCACGCGGACAGGTGATGCAGGCCAGATTGCATTGATTGGTCACTTCCAGCATGATGGAAGAGGGGTGGGGTACGCGGGTGCTTCTTACCAAAGACAGAAGAACGCCCCGCACTTTGTTCCCTGCATAGCGGAACAGGTTGAAGCCGCCGGGGAGCCTGCGGAGCCGCAGGAGGGCCTTTTTCAATCGCCGTTTGGTGAGCCGGTATGCCATCAGTTGCAAAGAAACGAATTCTACAGCACACGTAATCAGTACAATAGATACGCCGGCACCCTGTCGGCTCGCTGGGAAATTTGCAGCATTTCCCTTATTTTTGCGGCTCTAAAAACCGAGCATTGTCGCTACAATTCTCCAAGGAAACCTACCTCTACTGGTACGAGCTGATGCAACTGATCCGACAGTTTGAACTGGCGGCAGAGGAAAAGTACAAGATGGAAGGCAAGATCCGCGGTTTCTTCCATGCTTACGTCGGACAAGAGGCCATTGCAGCGGGTTGTATCACAGCTACCCGTCCGGAAGACCTGTTCATCACCGCGTACCGGGACCATGGACTGGCCATCGCAAAGGGCGTTACTGTGAATAGCTGCATGGCCGAGCTGTACGGGAAGGCAACGGGCTGTGCAAAAGGCAAGGGAGGGAGTATGCACTTTTTCGGCAAGGATGTGAATTTCTACGGCGGTCACGGGATCGTCGGAGCGCAGATCGGCACCGGGGCCGGACTGGCCTTCGCGGAAAAATACAGGGGAACGGACAATGTGGTGCTTTGCTTTTTCGGCGACGGCGCGGCCCGGCAGGGGATGCTGCATGAAACCTTCAATCTGGCCATGCTGTGGAAACTGCCCGTGATATTCATCTGTGAGAACAACAATTACGCGATGGGTACCTCCATCGAACGCACCTCGAACGTCATCGATATCTACAAATTGGCGGATGCGTATGAGATGCCGGGTGATGCGATCGACGGGATGACACCGGAAGCCGTGCACGAGGGGATCAACCGGGCCGTTAAGCGTGCCCGCGAAGGAGGCGGCCCAACCTTACTGGAGATCAAAACCTACCGGTACAAAGGTCATTCCATCAGTGACCCGCAGAAATACCGGTCCAAGGAAGAGGTGGAAGAATACAAGGGGCGCGATCCCATTACACGCGTCCGGGCTACCATACTGGAACAGGCACTGGCGAGCGAATCCGAACTGGCCGGTATCGATCAACGTGTCGATGACATGGTGTCCGCATCCGTCAAATTCGCCGAGGAAAGCCCCTTCCCGGATGACAGTGAAGTCCTCAAGGACGTCTATGTTGATCCGACCTATCCGTTCATCACCGACTGACCGATATACATTTCAATCGAACTCAACAAAGTAAAACACAAACCATGCAGGAAAAAGAGACCCATGAAGTGGTCATTGAAAAAGCCCGGGACTTCTGGACCCGATACGGAAAGTATACCACCATCGCCAGCGTGCTGGTCATCCTGCTGGCAGGCGGTTGGTATGGCTACAACAGTTTCGTAAAGAAACCCCGTGAGGCCAAAGCAAGTGAGTTGCTATTCAAGGCCGAGGAATATTTCCGCATGGACTCGATCGGCAAGGCGCTGAATGGCGACGGACAGTACGGCGGTTTCCTCCGCGTGATCGACAAATACGGCGGCACCAAGGCGGCCAACCTGGCACACTATTACGCCGGCAGTTGCTATATCCGTCTTAATGAAAACGAGAAGGCGGTGAAGCACCTCAAGAAATTCAGCAGCTCCTCCAAGCCCGTTCAAGCGCGTGCCTACCGGCTCCTCGGGGATGCCACGGCGGACCTGGGACGCAATAAGGAAGCCCTTGATTATTACCAAAAGGCCGCACGCCACTTTGAAAAGGATGAGGCCAACAGTGCCGAATGCCTCTACCTGGCCGCCTACCTGGCACACAAGGTCATGGGCGACAATACCACGGCGATCAAATTGTACAGGGAATTAAAGGAAAAATTCCCCCGGACACAGCAGGGGTATGATGTGGACAACAACCTGGCTCAACTGGGTGTTTACACTACTGACAAATGACCCATGCCATATACGCGGGAACAAGTTATGACACACCAGCAGGCATCCTATTTCGGGATGCCTGTATTGTTTCAGCACCGATGAACCCATCCGCATGAACGTGCAGCTTTTCATACCCTGCTTTGTCGACCAATTGTTCCCGGACACGGCCTTTAATACCGTCCGGGTTCTGGAGAAGGCAGGATGCTCCGTATCGTACAATACGGCACAGACCTGTTGCGGACAACCTGCCTTCAATGCCGGCTTCCGTGATGAAGCCCGAGCCGTGTGCAGTAAGTTCCTCCGTGATTTTCAGGGCTCAGACCCGATCGTCACCCCGAGTGCCAGTTGTGCCGGTTTTGTCCGAAACTATTTCCCGAAACTGTTCGACAATTCCTCGCAGCACCATACCGTACAAGAAACAAGCCGACACATCCATGAACTGTCCGACTTTCTGGTAAACGTGCTGGGTATAGAAGATCTGGGGGCCTCGCTTCCAGGCAAGGCCACCTATCACGACAGCTGCGCAGCCCTTCGGGAATGCAGGATCCGGACCGAACCACGGACCCTGCTCAGCCATGTGAGGGGGCTGTCCCTTACCGAAATGCAGGACACGGAAACCTGCTGCGGCTTTGGCGGCACCTTCGCCGTGAAATATGAACCGATCTCCATCGCCATGGGTGAGCAGAAAGTCGAGCAGGCGCTCGCTACCGGAGCGGAATACCTCATTTCCACAGACCTGTCCTGCCTCATGCACCTACAGGGATATATTGACCATAAGGGATACCCCCTCAAAACACGTCACCTGGCCGATGTGTTGGCCGCCGGCTGGTGACCGAATACGATCGCTTATGAATTACTGGCTCGTCAAATCCGAACCGTTCGTATACAGTTGGGAGACCTTCCTGAAGGAAAAGCAGACCTGCTGGAGCGGCGTGCGAAATTTTTCCGCGCGCCTGAACCTGCGGGCGATGCGTAAGGGCGACCCCGTTTTCTTCTATCACAGCAATGAAGGGCTTGCGATTGTTGGCGTGGCCACTGTTTCCAGGGAAGCCTATCCCGATCCAACCACGACCGACGACCGCTGGGTGGCAGTAGATCTCAAGGCCGGACGGTCATTTCCCCATCCCGTAACACTGGATCAGGTCAAGAAGGATCCCCGCCTGAAGGACATGGCCCTGGTACGGATCAGCCGCCTTTCCGTGCAACCCGTCACCCCCGATGAATGGGATACGGTGATGACTCTCGGCGGGATGTCATAAATACATCACCTTGGATAGATTGCGGTATCATTCTTTGTGAGCATGAAAAAAAAAGAGCTGGTCGTTCTCAGCGGCGCCGGGATCAGTGC
>JBJOMF010000259.1:0-2857 GCA_046052505.1 Bacteroidota bacterium
CGCAAGTTCACGCCCGGGCTCAGTTACGCCATCCATCACGGTCCGACACGGACCCGGGCCAAGGAGGAACTGCTGGCGCATGATGTGACTATCACCACCTACGGGACCCTTCGCAGCGATATCAAGTTGCTGGTTGGGGTACCATTCGACTATGTGATCCTGGATGAGAGCCAGGCCATCAAGAACCCTACCAGCAAAGTGACCAAGGCGGCCTGCCTGCTGCAAGCCCGGCATCGCCTTTGCATGAGCGGGACCCCGCTGCAAAATAACACGTTCGACATCTTTGCACAGATGCACTTCCTGAATCCCGGCATGCTGGGGAGCATGGAATTTTTCCGGCAGGAGTTTGCCATTCCGATCGATAAATTCGGGGAGCAAGACCGAAAGGAGCATCTCAAGAAACTGCTCTATCCCTTTATCCTGCGGCGCACCAAGGAGCAGGTCGCGCGTGACCTCCCCGAGAAGCAGGAGATGATCCTGTTTTGCGAGATGGAGGAGGAGCAACGGAGCATCTATGACGCTTATCGCAATGATTACCGCAATCAGATCCTCGGGAGTATCGAGACGCAGGGGGTACAAAAATCCCAGTTGACGATCCTGCAGGGGTTGATGAAGCTCCGGCAGATCTGTGACTCTCCCGCGATCCTGAACGAGACGGAGAAATTCGAGAACCACTCGATCAAGCTCGATGAGCTCATGCGGGAGATCACGGAGAACATCGGCAACCACAAAGCCCTGATCTTTTCCCAGTTCCTCGGCATGCTGGGTCTGATCCGCCAGCGCATGGACGCTCTGGGCATCCGGTACGAGTATTTCGACGGCAGCACCTCGGCGCCCGATCGCGAAAAGGCGATCCAGTCGTTCCAGAACGATGAAGCGGTTCGTGTATTCCTCATATCTCTCAAGGCCGGTGGCGTGGGTCTGAACCTCACGGCTGCCGATTACGTATATATTGTAGATCCCTGGTGGAACCCTGCCGTGGAACAACAGGCCATCGACCGGACCCATCGCATCGGCCAGACCAAGAATATTTTTGCGTACCGGATGATCTGCAAGGACACCATCGAAGACAAGATTCTGCAGCTGCAGGAAAAGAAGCGGGCATTGGCCAAGGACATCGTGTCCGATGACACCACCTTCGTTAAGAGCCTGACCCGCGAGGATGTGGAATACCTGTTCAGCTGAACCGTTCTGACCGCAATCAGGTTATTATTCCGCATTATTGCCGAACTTGCGCCCGATTTGCGCAGGTTCATCGTCCAAATTACGTCCATTAATAGCCATAGCTCATTGATTATGAATAAACTCATTCCCCTCATCCTCCCGTTCGCATTCCTTTCCCTGACCGCTGTTGCGCAAAAGGCGGACGGAGTGATCCGGGGTCGCCTGACCGATACCTCCGGAAAGCAACCCCTCAGCGGCGCCACTGTTTCGGCCATCAATGTGCAGGACTCCTCCCTGGCCACATTCACCTTATCCGGAAAAACCGGTTCCTTCGAACTTAAAGGCCTTGCCTACGGAAATTACCAGGTGGTCATATCCTTCCAGGGTTTCGAGACGGTCAGGAAGAAGGCGACCCTCACTGCAGAGTCGCGCACGGCTGAGATCGGCGAACTGCCGATGCAAAAGGAATTCAAGACTCTGGGGAATGTGACCGTGACCACGGATGCTCCCGTGGTCATCAAAAATGATACGATCCAGTTCAAGGCCGATGCCTTCAAGACCCGACCCAATGCCACCGTGGAGGACCTTCTCAAAAAGATCCCGGGTGTTCAGGTAGACAAGGACGGGAATGTGAATGCACAGGGCGAGCAGGTACAAAAAGTTTATGTAGACGGTAAGGAGTTCTTCGGGAATGACCCCAAACTGGCGACCAAGAATCTCACCGCCGACATGGTCGAGAGTGTGCAGGTGTTCGATGATATGAGTGAACAGGCCCGTTTCACCAAGGTCGACGATGGCAGCCGTCAGAAGGCCATCAACATCAAACTCAAGAAAGACAAGAACAAGGGTTATTTCGGACGAATGCTGGCTGCCGGTGGCAACAGCAGCGAAAGCGGCGGCCGTTACGAGGGCAATCTGAGCCTCAACAAATTCAACGGCAACCAGCGCGTGTCCGTACTCTTCAATGCCAATAATATCAACAAGCAAGGCTTCTCCTTCTCCGATATTATCAGCTCCATGGGCGGCTTCAGTGGTTTCGGCGGGGGTGGTGGTGGCAGAGGGGGCAGCGGGGGTGGTGGCAGCTTTGGCAGCAGTGGCGGCGGTGGGGGTGGAGGCGGATTCGGCGGGATGAACATGATCAGTACGCGGGGTGGTGGTTTCGGCGGGATCAGCAGCGGCCCCACGGGTATCACAACCTCACTTTCCTCCGGGATCAATTTCAACACGGAAACCCCCAAGCTCAAAGCCAGCGGCAGCTATTTCTTCTCCCGCACCCGCAACGATCAGGAGCAGAACACCTACCGGCAGACCTTTTTCCCCGGCGATTCCGTGGCCCTGCTCAGCCGGGATGCGGTATCACGCAACATCAACCAGAACCACCGCATCAATATGCGGCTCGAGTATACGATCGACTCGCTGACCTCCATCCTGTATTATCCGAGTCTCACGCAGCAACATTCCGATAACAGGAATGAGGATACCTCTTTCACCTTTTCCAGCAAACCCGGTGTGGACTATCTTGCCCAGACGGCCAAGAATCTGAACACCAATGAGCGAGACGGACTGAACTGGAACAACAACCTGCTGTTCCGCCGCCGCTTTAAAAGTCCGGGTCGTACGATCACCCTGGGATGGAACAATACGCTTGGCAACAGCGATGCCGAAGGGTATACCATCGCGCCGCTCCGCTTCT
>JBJOMF010000260.1:0-3629 GCA_046052505.1 Bacteroidota bacterium
CCTGATCGTCTCCAAACTGCTGGACCCCTCCTTTTCCCTGTCGAACCGACCCGGTTTCTACCTCTCGCTGACCGCACTGGTCGTGGGGATGCAGCTCTTCCTGGCCGGATTCCTCGGTGAACTCATCGCACGCAATTCCCCCGCACGGAACGTGTACATCGTGGAACGTAAACTGGGCATCTGATGGCACGGGTGGTGATCATAGGGCCCGCCCATCCCCTGCGCGGCGGACTTGCCACATTCAACCACCGGCTGGCCCGCGCCTTCATCGAGCAGGGACATACATGCCGGATCTGCTCCTTCTCCCTCCAATACCCCTCCTTTCTGTTTCCCGGCAAAACGCAGTATTCGGATGAACCACCCCCACAGGATATCGGCATCGATACCTCGATCAACTCGGTGAACCCGCTGAATTGGGTCCGGATTGGACGAAAACTCAAAAAGCAGGCTCCCGACCTGGTCGTCGTGCGGTTCTGGCTACCCTTCATGGGTCCGGCACTGGGCACGATCCTCCGACAGATACGAAAAAACGGGCATACCCGCATCGTATGCATCGCGGACAATATCTTACCGCACGAAAAACGGATCGGCGACCGCCCCTTCACCCGCTACTTCCTGAAAAGCTGCGATGCCTTCATCACCATGAGCGAAAATGTGATGGGCGATCTCCGCACCCTCGAAGCGACCAAGCCGGCACGCATGGTACGCCACCCGCTGTACGACACTTTCGGTACTCCCGTGGACAAGGCAACGGCCAGGGCCCACCTGCAGATCGAAGCGAAACATCGGCTGCTCCTGTTCTTCGGATTCATACGCGCCTATAAGGGACTCGACCTGCTCCTCGAAGCCATGCATGTGCTGAAACAGCGGGGAGGGGACTACCGCCTGCTCATCGCAGGCGAATTCTACGAGGACCCGAAAAAATACCGGGACCTGATCGAGAAATGGGGACTGGCGGATCAACTCATCCTCCAAACCGATTTTATCCCGGATGCTGAAGTGCGTTATTACCTCTGCGCCGCCGATGCCGTGGTTCAACCCTACCGGAATGCCACGCAAAGCGGCGTAACTCCGCTGGCCTATCACTTCGAGAGGCCCATGATCGTCACGAACGTAGGCGGCCTGCCCGCGATCGTTCCCGATGGAAAGGCCGGATTGGTGGTACCCCCCGAGCCTGCAGCGCTGGCCAACGGCATCGAGCAATTCTTCTCATTGCCGGAAGGACAGTTCCTCCCCTTTCTCCGGGAAGAGAAAAAGAAATACAATTGGGAGACCCTCGTGGAGGCCATCCTGTCACTCGCCCATTCCGCCGCCTGAACTATGCCCCCATTCCGTTCGATCATCAACTTCAAGATGCGTTTCCTGCGCCGCTCGTTCGGCAACCGTCCGTTCAAGCTGCTCGATGTGGGCACCGGCAACCATTCCGCATCCCGAACCTGTGCCGTGTTTCCACGCTGCGAGTACTATGGACTCGATCTCGACCGGAACTACAATAATGATGAGCGGGACTTTGCCTTGATGAAGGACTTCTACCAGCTGGACCTGACGCAGCTCGATTACAGCCGTATACCGGACGCATACTTCGACGGGATCTGGATGAGCCATGTGATCGAGCATCTTCCCAACGGCGACCAGGTGCTGACCCGGCTGGTACCGAAACTGAAACCCGGTGGCCATTTTTACATCGAATATCCCGGACGAAACAGCCTGCGGCTTCCCTCCATGCGCGGAAGCCTGAACTTCCACGACGATCCCACGCATGTTCGTCTATATTCAGTGCCCGAACTACGGGCCCTCTTCGAGGCATCGGGATGCGAGGTGCTGTCATGCGGCACAAGACGCAATCCATTTTATATCATCGCAACACCCGTCCGTGCCCTGCATTCCCTACTGACACGCGGTCATGTAGTGGGCAATGTTTTCTGGGACATACTCGGATTTGCGGAATATCTTTGGGTGCGAAAACGAACGGATACGCCCCATGATCTACCGCAGTAAAGCACCCCTCCGCATCGGTCTGGCCGGCGGAGGAACGGACGTAAGCCCCTACAGCGACCTCTACGGCGGTGCCATCCTAAATGCCACCCTGTCGCTGCATGCCCATGCCACGATCGAGCCGATAGCCGAAAACACGATCTACCTGCATGCCATCGACCGGGAGGAAACCCAATGTTTCGACTGGGCCCCGGAACTGCCGGTCGACGGTACGCTCGACCTGCTCAAAGGTGTTTACAACCGGATCCAAAAAGACCACGGACTGAAACCGGGAGGCTTCCGTCTCTCGACCTATGTGGACGCACCGGCCGGATCCGGCCTTGGCACCTCCTCCACCCTGGTCGTGGCCATCATCGGTGCCTTCGCCGAAATGCTGCGACTCCCGCTGGGTGAATATGATATCGCGCAGTATGCCTACGAGATCGAACGAAAGGACCTGGGACTGGCCGGCGGAAAGCAGGATCAGTACGCGGCCACCTTCGGCGGGGTGAACTATATGGAATTCTATGGAGATGACAAGGTCATCGTCAACCCCCTTCGTGTCAAGGAGGAGCATCTTTTTGAGCTTGAGAACAACCTGCTGCTGTTCTATACCTCCACCAGCCGCGAATCGGCCCAGATCATCCAGAAACAAAGCCGGAACGTGACAGATAAGAAACAGGGATCCATCGAGGCGATGCACCAGCTGAAATTGCAGGCACAGCGAATGAAGGAGGCCCTGCTGAAAGGTCGACTTCATGAGATCGGCGAGATCCTTGATTTCGGCTTCCAGCAGAAAAAACAGATGGCGGAGGGCATCAGCAACCCGCTGATGGAGGAGATCTATGAGACGGCACGCAAGGCCGGGGCCACAGGCGGAAAGATCTCGGGTGCCGGAGGCGGGGGCTTCATGATCTTCTACTGCCCCGTGAATACCAAATATTCCGTAGCCAGGGAACTGGAAATATTCGGCGGCAGGGTTCGCCACTTTCAGTTCGTACAGCACGGACTGACCACCTGGACCATCTGAAAAAATCACATACCATGGACAAGATCCGACAGATCATTCAGGCTTCCATCGATACCAAGCTCCGACTCCTGGAGAACGATGGGTTGATCGACACCATCCAAAAGGTTTCTGATGCGATCGCCAGCGCCTTCCAGAACGGAAAGCGGGTCTATTTCTGTGGCAACGGAGGCAGCGCGGCAGATGCCCAGCACCTGGCCGCTGAATTCTCCGGCCGCTTCTATACTGACCGCAAAGCACTGCCGGCCGAAGCGTTGCATTGCAACACCTCGTACCTCACGGCCGTAGCCAATGATTATGGATACGATGTCGTTTTCTCCCGCATGATCGACGGCATCGGTCAGCAAGGAGACATACTGATCGGACTCTCCACGTCCGGCAACTCAGGCAATATCCTAAAGGCTTTCGCAACGGCAGCGGAAAAGAAGATGGTTACCGTAGCCTTCACCGGTGCTACGGGTGGCAAGATGCGAACGGCGGCCGATCACCTGATCAACGTACCATCCACCGATACGCCGCGCATCCAGGAAAGCCATATCACCATCGGTCATATCATCTGCCAACTGGTGGAAGAAGCCTGTTTCCCAAAAGGCATCTGAAACACATGATCCGGGAATGCATCATACTG
>JBJOMF010000261.1:0-3425 GCA_046052505.1 Bacteroidota bacterium
CAAAAAAGAAACCCGGCCTTACGGGGCCGGGTCATTTCTTTTGGACAAGGCTGATAGTTCTTCAGCGGATTGGATGGTGGTTCTTGACGTGGATATTGGATCTGGATCTCAGCAAGAGGAGTTACGGCTCTTCGTTGCTGATACAAACATACGACCCCCCGATACCCCGTACCAAAGATCTGGATCATCCTTTTCGATATTCACATACTTTAACGGAGGATCGCTACGTAAGAATACGGATAAGGAAGCCGGAACGGAGGTAAAAAGACCTTTAAAAGCCCCGGTCACTTCAATACATAGCCCAGATTCAGGGTGAGCGGGACTTTCACCCCGTCGTTCTGCGGATAGAGATTTCCATTGGAATAATGGGCGATGCGCAATCCGGCCTGCAGCTTTCGCTGGCGTCCGGCAAAGACCCCCACTCCCATGAAATCATGAAAGGTAAAGCGGCGACCCAAGGGAACGTTGTCAACCCGATTGCGCGTAATGAAAGTGGGCCCCGCTACGGAATACTCGAAGAAGAAAATCGCGGTGCGTGTTCGGATTGCATGAAAACGAAGTACCGGATTGAGAGAGGCGGTGAAGAAGCGCTCCTGCAGGTCGCGGCTGCTCCAGAGCCCGAAATGAACGGCCCAGTCCATGGCAAAAACACGACGTGCATGGAAGATATTGCGCTGGTAGCTGAAGCTCAATCCGCGCCGCACATGTGCATCACCCCCCCAGAATACCGGAATAGCGCCCTTGGAAAGGGCATCATTGACGCCATAGCCCGCTGCATTGGAAGTGATGCCGGCCAGGATCATGGTACGCGGGAACTGATCGGCATTCTTTGCATTTCGGTATACCACCGGTTCCGGCAGGGGAACCAGCCGGTAATGAAATCCGGCACCGGCGAAAAAGATCTGCGGCTGGCTTGTCTTCCTGTGCTCAGGCGACCAGGCCGCGCTCAGCTGCAGGTCCCACTTCTTCCCGACCCGATAACGGAACGCGCCGCCGAAAAGACCGGTACCGTAATTGGCATTCTTGACGACCGGAACACCATTGAACTCAAATCCGTTTCGGGTGATCACACCGAGCCCCGCCTCGCCCGATACGGAAAGCCGCTTCGTAATGGGCAGTTGCGCATCGAGTGTCAGCCCGGCGATGTTCATCCACACGGAATGGTTTTGTCCATCACCATTTACGTTGCGGTATTGTACCCAGTTCACCGGGCGCATGTATGTGATCTTGGCCGAGAGGTACTTATTGATAGGGCATCCGTACAGTACGATGCGAACGGCCGTATTCGGAACAGTGATGCCATCGACCGAAAAGCCCGGCTGCAGCTGCTTCGTGGAGAACGCATAATTCAGGGAGCCGATGTTCACTCCGAAATAGGCGTTTCGAAGTCCGATGGGATACTGGCTGCGCAGTTCCTGGCTTCTGGCCTGAGGAGCAAGCAGAAAGAGACAGACCCATCCTGCAGCATAATTACGGAAAGCCGGCATTTGTTTCTGTAGAGCCACCGAAGGCAGCCTCCGCAAAAGTAATGGTTCGACCGTACCCTTGCAACCGGATGCAGCCCGGGGTGTTCGGGAAATGCGGCCGCCTATCTTTGCGAAAACAGTTCCACATGAAATGGTTCCTCCTGCTCCCGCTGGCTTGTTCCTTGTCCGTCTTCGGGCAGGACAGCCTTCGCCTGCATTATAAGATCTATGATACGAAGGCCCGGGAGGAAGTGGGTATCGAGCGGATCGTTGCAAGTCTGTCGGAAGCAGACGTGCTTTTCTTCGGGGAGGAACACAACGACAGCGTAGGCCATTATCTCGAGCACCAGATCTTCCGGGCCCTGCACCAGGCTTATGGACCGGAGCTGTCCCTCAGCATGGAAATGTTCGAAAGCGACAACCAGCTGGTGCTGAATGAATACCTCGCCGGCCGCATCGATGAGTCCCGACTTTCCAAGGATGCCCGGCTCTGGAGCAATTACAAGGATTACAGGCCGATGGTGGAATTTGCCCGCCTGCAGGGGATCCCCGTCATCGCCGCCAATCCGCCCCGAAGGTATGTGACGCTGGTAGGCCGGCGCGGCATGCGGGCACTCGACAGTCTGTCGGCCGAAGCGAAGGCATTACTACCTCCGCTCCCTTTCGATACGCTGTCGGGCCGCTACCGGGAAAAATTCATGGAAATCATGAAAGGGAGCCCCGGTGGCGAAAACCCCCGAATCTATTACAGCCAATGTCTCTGGGATGCCGGGATGAGCTACCAGATCTACCGGCACTGGAAAAAAAACAGGGGGAAGGTCTTTCACTGTGTCGGCAAATTTCATTCCGATGAAAAACTGGGCACAGCCGAACAGCTCCGACAACGCAGCCGGCATATCCGCATCCGAAACATCAGCTGCTTCTCTGATAAAAGCTTTGCGAAGCCCGACTGGGATCGCTTCACTGAGCTGGGTGATTTTATCATTCTCACCGATCCGGATGTGAAGCGCAGCTATTGATCCGTGGCGGATCGCTCCGCCACATCGTATACCAGAACCCGTATTTCCCATTCCATGGGCGTGCGGAACTGGAGTTGCAGTTCCATACGGAGATCGCGCATTGGCCCCGTATCCGTATCGGGTGAAAAGAGCACAGAAGTGAATTTCTTTCCTTCCTCTGGTGTTTCATAGGTCCCTACGAATCGAACGCCGTCCGAAGTCAATCGGTCCAGTTGCCCGAAACGCTGCCGGAATGTCCGTCGGGCCTTGTCAAAATCCTCGGTTCGGAGTAGCAGGGCTTGCCAGCTGAATCGCTCCGGCTCGCCGTAATGGCGGGTGACCGTACTCTCTGTCGCCCCACTGACGAGGAAGGTGCTGCGGTACTCGGCCGATTGCTGGTTTTTCTCCAGCAGCTCCCCCGTGATGGAACGGAATCCGGAAGGATACGCCCCGATCACCCGCCGCATATCCCCTGTCAGCGGATGCGGGGGCGTGAGGCGAAGCTGTGACCGCGCAGGAAGGAGGCACTGAATCAACAAGCAGGTAATAAATACGGAGATCCGTACGTAGACTTTCATATTTTCCGGATTTCTAAGGCAATTTAACGGTTCCGTAGCAATAGATGCCGCATCTTATACGTCAGATCGGATACACACCGTCCGTCACAAAAAACGAACCCATGAAAAAAGAGCGCATCCGCCATCACTATCAATCGGCCCGAATCTACCGCCACCAGTACCGTCCATCGTTCAATTTGCTGCGACTGTTCCGATCCTTGCTGTCGGTCTGGCGGTACGGCTCTGCGGCAGGATCCGGAACGCTGCGATAGGCTCCGGTATAAAAAGGGAAGGTCCCGCTTGCTGCGGGACCCATAATAATCATACAGTCGATCCTGAACCTCAGTTCATACGAATGTTGCGCATCTGCCGCTCCATGAAACGGGGCATGCCGGGTGTCGTCT
>JBJOMF010000262.1:0-12860 GCA_046052505.1 Bacteroidota bacterium
CGTGTGAATCGCGACCGCCGGTTGGGATGGACCATCTACATGCCCGGTGACACCATGATCCACAATGTAGGTAAGACACCCTCGGGCAACTATATCCAGCCCAAGCAGCGGACCATCTTCAATATCTACAGCAACATCCGCCGGCAGTTTAACTGGACTACCAACCAGTTCGACAATATAACAGGTAATAATGACTGGATCGGTGCACAGGCTGCCGGAATTCAGTGGCAGGTGAGTGCCACCGGAAGTATCGGGGGTGTAGGATATGTGTGGCGTAAGTATCAGGATTCTACCCAGTATTGCTGGGAAACGAAGACAGGTTACATCCTCATGCGCTATGCCGATATCCTGCTGATGTATGCCGAAGCCAAGATCGAGCTGAACGAGATCGACGGTAATATGCTGGCAGCCATCAATGCCGTTCGTGCCCGTGCCGGTCAGCCCAACGCCGTATCGGGTAGTCAGGATGCCATGCGTACCCTCGTGCGTCGTGAACGTGCCGTTGAATTCGGTGGTGAAGGCCATCGCCTGTTCGACCTGCGGAGATGGGATATTTATGGTACTGCCAACAGCGGACCCGTGGTGGGTGCGGCTCTGAACCCAGCCGTGGCGCCAGCCAATCCTGTCTTCGACGCCAATAACATTCCGAACTATGCCGCCAGTGTGAATGACCGCATCCGATTCCGGAATCAGACCCGGAATAACAGCAATGCCCGCTACAAACTGTGGCCGATCCCCCAGTTCGAGATCGATGTGAACCCCAACCTCACCCAGAACCCGGGTTGGTAATCCAACGCGACTTTTATTTCGATACACGGGAGGCCGCCCCTCAGGGGCGGCCTCCCTATTTGGCCAAATGCGGTAACTTGATGTGGTGAAAACAAGGAATGAGTCTGTCGACGCGCTTCGCGGCTTCGCCGTCCTCACCATGGTACTCAGCGGCTCGATCGCTTTCGGTGATGTATTGCCTGCCTGGATGTACCATGCGCAGGTACCGCCCCCGGACCATACATTCAATCCAGCCATTCCGGGTATCACCTGGGTTGACCTGGTTTTCCCCTTTTTCCTTTTCAGTATGGGGGCCGCCATCCCCTTGTCCTTTCAAGCCCACTTTCAAACCGGTGCCCCCCGTTTTACCGTGCTCGCAGTCGCAGCCCGGCGTCTGGTTTTGCTGGCTTTTTTTGCCCTCTTCAGCCAGCACCTGAAGGCCTGGGTACTGGCCGATGGGCCCGGATGGCGGGAAAACCTGCTTTCGATACTGGCTTTTTTACTTTTATTCTTCCAGTTCTATGCGTACCGGGGTGAACAATACAGGAAGCTCTTCGTGGCATTACGCTGGGGATCGTTCGCTACGGGTATTTTTCTGTTGGGGTTCCTCCGCTTTCGCGATGGAAGAGGGTTTGACCTTTATCGAAGCGATATCATCATCCTGGTACTGGCCAATATGGCCTTTTTCGGTACCATACTTTATGCATTCACCCGTAACCGACCCTGGCTCCGTATCGGGATTCTGCCCTTTGTGATGGCCGTTTTCCTCGCGGCCAAGGAGCCAGAGGGTGGATGGGCGCGCGATCTTTTTGAATGGCACCGCATCGGGGACCTGAAGATCGACTGGCTGTATAAGTTTTACTTTCTCAAGTACCTGTTCATTATCATACCGGGGACCCTGGCGGGAGAACTCCTTTTGAATCATGCCCGGCCACTGTCGTCTGCATCCGACACGGCACAGCGGAGCCGGTCCGTATTGGCCCTGATAGCGATCGTATTGATCGTATGGAATCTATGGGGGCTTTTCACCCGGATGCTTTTGTTGAATGCAACGGGGACCGTAATCTTTTGCGCCATGGCGATCTATTTGGCCCGCCGCGATGGAAGTAACTTGATCAGACGACTTACGGAGGCCGGCTCCTACTTACTTCTACTCGGGCTTTTTTTCGATGCCTATGAGGGCGGGATACGGAAAGACCCATCGACCTACAGCTATTATTTCGTGACCAGCGGACTGGCCTGCTTTCTCCTACTTTTTTTTCATCAGATCGCCCGGCATTCAGCCGGGGCTGCATTTGTCCGGTTTTTCGCCTTGAACGGGAAAAATCCTTTGGTTGCCTATGTAGCGGGTAATTTGCTCGTACTGCCCCTGCTGTCCCTTACCGCGTTGAGGCCCTATTGGGATGGGATGAACCAGAGTGCCTTTCTCGGTCTATTGAAAGGAGTGCTGTTCACAGCACTGGTATCCCTGATCACATTGTTCTTCGTGAAGCGGAACTGGTTGTGGAAGTCCTGATTTTTCTGAAAATCATTATTGGATAAGGATCAGTTCCTTTACCAGTAACCCCCCGGCGGGATGCAGCTGTTGAAGGGTGATCCGATCGGCATCCACTACGTTGGGAAAAAAGCAATACAATGTCTTCTCATCCTTGCCGGGTACTGCAGTATATACCGGCCGGCGGTCCGATCCTGCCCGCAACTCCACCCCATAGCGCAGGGGTATCTCCCGCACGATCGAGTCTCCCTGCTGCAGCTTGAGCAGGGCCACTGTAGTGCCCTCGGGCAGGATGCAGGATGTTTGTGCTTTGATCCGAATACCGGAAAGGGTTGCCGACGCATTCCATGAAAATATAATGGCGGCAGGCGCTTGCTGATCACTGCGGCTGGTCCGGTCGTATAGCGGACCTGTAACGGGGACCCGCAGGCCCTTACGTGATTCAATGGGTCGGGGTTCGCCATAGAACCGTGCGACCCACTCTCTCACGGGATCGTAAGGCAGGTCACGGGGCAGCTCATTTCGGCCGCTCCAGGCATAGTCCAATGCCAGTACATAGGCGCCGAACTGTTCGATGTTGCGCAGCATGTTGGCTTCACTGCTTTCGAAATCGGCCCAGGTGGTTTGCAGCACTCCAGCCTGTTCATCAATGGCGGCTTTCACGAAGCCCCGTACGTTATCGGGTCGGAGCCAGGGGGATGCAAGGGGGCGGTTCCCGTTCTTTTTCCAGATGCGAAGGCTGGTCTTATAGCTCTCGGGTTCCGGATCGTTGATATAATGCCAGTCGGCCACATAACTGCCACGGGGGATCGTACTGCGGATCCGTGCAGCCCGTTCCTTGTTCACGCCGTTCAGCGCATCCGGTCCTTCCCCAGGTGCGAGGCCCATATCGCCCCAAAGCATCAGGGTAGCCTTTTTTCGTTTCGCATATGCATCCAGAAATCGGATCTGTGTTTTCCATAATTCCGGTTCCTTCTCTCTGGGCAGGTGGAATCCGATCATGCCGATCTCGTCAAATCCGATATGCATCACCGAAGGCCGCAGCAGGGCGAAGGCTTCATCCCAGATACGGGTGATGGCCGCCTGTGCGGCAGGCAGACTGGGATTGAGTGTGTAGGGATACTGGGGGTTGACAGCCAGCGGGCGGTTCTGTTTTGCCTTGAAGAACCATTCCATGTGCCCCAGGCTCTGGATCAGCGGGATGGGTTCGCAGTGTTGTTGCCTCAGGTATGCGAATTCAGCCTGCAGGTCGGGCAGGGATATGGAAATTTCGTTATGAACTTCGGGCCGGCTTTTCCATTGTGCCTGCTCGCATTGAAGGACCACCTTATTCATTTTCAGCGGCAGCAGTACCCGGTCATACATCCGGCGGTGCAGCGCCCAGGACCTGGGTCCGGTGAACATGTGTATGCCCCTCCATCCCACGGCAGGAGCATCCTGTACCAGGCCTTGCGGTAGGGCAAGCCGACCGTCGATGTTGCGGGTCAGTTGGACCAGGGTGTGGAGGGCATGTTGCAACCCCTGGTGGGAGCGGTACCGGATCGCGATACTGAAATCATTGATCTCGATGACATATCCTTCCTCGGCAAGGCGGGGATCGGTACGGGTATCGATGACAGGGAAAAAACGGTCTTCCAATTTCCATTGTAGGGCGAGCAATTCGCGAAACCGTTCCGTCGCCACAGAGGCGACGACGGGTTTCTTTTCCGGTATAAAATAGTAACGGTCTTTCAGCTGCAGGTCTCTCGGTGCTGGCAGAATGGGGACTGATTCCACCGATGGGGTCCAAGCATCCACCACCGGTTCCGGTACCGATTCAGCGGTAGTTGTTGGCGTGTTGACCGTGGCGGGGGTACTTATTCGGATCACATGAAAGCTCCGATCGAGCCCGGTATTCCGGTCGATCGGAATATCGGTTTCAATGACTTCCAGATACTGGGCTCTCCGGTCGTATTCGGTGGCTCCGGGTTCGGGTGTTGCTTGTATGCGGATGCAAAAGGGATGGGTTGCGGTGAACCGGAACGCGCCAAAGGACGTTCGTACCGACAAGGCGGTATCGCAGAAATCCTGCAGGCGTGAAACGGTACGCCCTTGTGGGTCGATCCACTCGGCTTCCCGGAAGAATGGAAGCCAAAGGCGGGCATATACGATATCCGCCAATCCTGCCTCCGTATTGTTCCAGTTGCTTTGAATGCGGGTATGGATGTTGGTTCTTTCCTGTTTCATCCGATACGTGCCATGTACGGTCGTGTTCGGACTTCCTAGCAACAGTACGGTCTGGTCTTTGTAGGAGGAGTCGATATCCTGTTCCCACCAGGTGAAATAGTAGTGGTGATGTTTTTTGTCGGGGGTGAAAAAACTGACCTCAGATCCGGTGGCCCAGATGAGTCCTTCGTCCCTTATGAACAGGCCTTTTTTCGGGATCAGCTCTCCGGTGAACTGGGCGATTGCCGTTTGTGCGGTGAGCAGGACCGTTACGATATAAAGGAATCTGGTTCGCATGTACTTCAGGGGTATTGGTCTACGATCATCTCAAGCCTGCCTCCATCCAGCAGTTGTCCGTGGGTGATCGATCGTACCGGTATGGACTTCCCGTTCCAGTTCACGGATGCGATTCCCGCAGGTCCTTTGCTCTTTCGGCGTGTTACGTTCAGCAGGAGCTTTTTTCCATTCGGGAGGCGGATCGTTGCAGCATCGGTGAGTGGGTATCCGAACACATATTCGCCGCCGGTCGGATTCATGGGGTACAGGCCGAGCGCCGTCCACACATACCAGGCACTCATCTGGCCGCAGTCGTCATTTCCGCTGAGTCCATCCGGTCCGTTTCGATAGAGACTGTCAGAAACCGTCTTGATCCATCTCGCGGCTTTCTCAGGGTGACCGAGCAGGGTATACATATAAATGATATGGTGGCTGGGCTCATTTCCGTGGGCGTATTGACCGATGAGTCCGGATACATCGGCGGATACGTTTTCTCCGTGCAATTCCGAGGGAGCGGTGAACAACCGATCGAGTTGGCTGACGAGTCGTTCACGGCTTCCGTAGAGCATGGTGAACCCGTTGAGGTCGTGTGGTACGAAGAAGCTGTGCTGCCAGGCGGTACCCTCGATGTATTGTCCTTCGAAGCCGTGCTCACTCAGCAACGGGTCGAAGGGCTCGATGAACCGTCCGAGGGTATCCTTGGAACGCATGAAGCCTGTGCGGTGGTCGAAGAGGTTCTGGTAGCTCTGCGCGCGTTTGGTGAATAGGATATGATCGTCCCAATATCCGAGTTTTTTCGCAGCCTGTGCGATACACCAGTCATCGAATGCATATTCCAGCGTGATGGTCACACTCCAGCCGTGCAGGTCCTGCGGAACATAGCCGTATTTGATATAGGCGGGTGTTCCTCGTTGGTTTTGGAAGGCACTCTTGCGCATCGCCCGATAGGCTCGGTGGTGGTCGAATCCGCCGATATCCTTTAGAATGGCATCGGCGATGATCGGGATACTGTGGTATCCGGTCATGGTATTGGCTTCCCAGGTGCTGATATCCCAAACCGGCAGCAGGCCGTTGTCATCATGGAACTGCAGCATGCTGTTGATCATATCGGGGAGACGTTCCGCTTGGGTGATCGTGAACAGCGGGTTCAGGGCCCGGAACACATCCCATTGGCTGAAAATGGTGTATTTGGAAGTCGAGTTCGGCATGGTGCGGACGCGATTATCATGCGTCTGGTAGGAGCCGTCGGCATCACTGTGCAGCACGGGTGCGAGGCAGGTTCGGTACAGGGCCGTGTAAAAGCGGGTGGCGAAGGCCCGGTCGCGGGTGGGGATCCTGATCTTCTCCAGTTCCTTTTCCCAGCGGGCTTCGGCTTCTTTGGAAACCCCATCGAATCCTTTCAAGGAGGCATTTTGTAATTCCACCATGGCTTTTTCTGTACTCACCGAGCTGATCGACACGCTGACCAGCAGGGCTTTTGTGGTGCGGAAGCGGAGCGCCATTTTTACGTTTCGGCCTTGGGCCATGGTCCCTTCCCGGGTGGAATCGTCAATGACAAGGTACTGTTGAACCGGTTCGGAGAAACGGGCTGCGAAATAGACCTTCTGTCCTTTGGCCCATCCTGTACTGTAGCGATAACCGACCAGAGTACGATCATCAATCAGGTGCAGAAGTCCTGCCGTAGGCTGGTCCCAGTTGATCCGGAATCCCATATCGAAGCGCAGCCACCCTTCCCGGTCGGGAAACGTGTAGCGATGGTAACCCGTGCGGTCGCCGGCCGTGAGTTCGCACTGGATCCGGTTGTCAAGGCGCACCTGGTAATAGCCGGGTCGGGCCGATTCATTCCGGTGTGAAAAAGGGCTCATGATTTTTTCTGCCCGGACCTGGGTCGTGTCTGTCAGGGGCAGCAGACTGATGTCGCACCAGTCACCGATACCGGTACCGCTGAGGTGGGTATGACTGAAGCCAGCGATCGTGTTACTGCTGTAATGATAGCCGCTGCACCAGTCCCAGCCTTCCACGCCGTTATCGGGGCTGAGCTGCACCATACCAAAGGGAACGGTGGCCCCGGGATAGACATGGCCATGGCCTCCTGTTCCCAGGAAGGGATCCACGTAGCGGGTGAGGTTCTGGGCGGTGAGTGGGAGGACCGTGGTCAGCAGCAGGCTGTGCAGGGTCCAGATGATCAGCTGTCGCATTATCGAATATAGGGATATTGTCCGCTGAACCACGCGGCACTGGGCGGGATCCCCTCGTAGAAAAAGAAGGACTCTCCCTTAAAGCCCTTGTTCCGGTTGGCCTGGATCATGGTGGTCAGGAATCCTGCAGAGGCCACATAGGTTCCGGAGCGAAGCAATACGCCCGGATACAGCGGAACATTTGTGTTTCGGTGGTAGGTTTTTTGTTGACTCAATGTGGCATCATAGGCGGCGATATCATAGCGGTAGCATTGAGGCAGGATCGCATCTACGTAGGAGCTGTCGACCCAGGTGGGCCAGTCCTGCAGGTATTCGTTCAATCCCCACGGGTAAGGACTGGGTGATATGGTCAGTTGTACGGAGGGTTTGATGGACTTTACTTCGTTGCGGAGTCGTTTCAGGAACGCGTTCATTTTCTTCGAACGCCAGGTCAGCCAGGTCGGGTCGGTGGGATTGCCGGGCGGTACGGCGCCGTTGTTCTCTGCCTGATACAGGGCGGTGGTGTAGGTGTCGTAGCTGCCAGTGGTCGGCAGTGCCGGCAGGCGGTCATCTCCCTGTACTCCGTCGATCTCGTAGTTGGTGACCACTTCCTTGAACAGGTCGATCAGGAACTGTTGCACTTCGGGGTGAAAGGCGTTTAGCCAGTCGAATCCGTTCTTCACCAGGAGGTTCCCATTCACGTCCTTCGCAGCCCAATGGGGTTTGGCTGCTACGATCGGCCCGCCGCCTGCCGAATAGGAGGAGGCGAATCCGTATTCGAACCAGGCATGTACTTTCAGCCCGGCGATTTTCGCTTCTTCGATGCATTCCCGGAGCGGATCACGCCCGGCAAAGCGCTCCAGGATCGGTTTTCCGATCAGGCTGTTCATGACCGTGCTGGGATAGGTGGTGCGGGCGTTATTATAAACTACAACGAACAGGGTGTTGATGCCGGCGTTCTTGCAATAGGTCACCATCTGCCGGATATTCTCGCGGCTATCGAGTACGGTGGATGCGGTGGTCGTTATCCATGCTCCTCTCAGGGCGTTGGGGTCCCATACCGGTGGCGGAGGTGCCCCGTTCCCCCCGCCGCTGCCGCCACCACCGGGGGAGGTTTTCTTGCTGCAGTTGGTGCAACAAAGGGCGATCAGCAGCCCTATCACGACCTTCAGGTATCCTGTGGTTTTGTGACCGAGAAGAAGCATAAAAACTAATAAAATTTAATAATTTAAGTAAACTTACTAAAAATATTTATAAATTACACGGTATACTTTTTCCGCTTCATTTTAAATCTTTTAGCGGATATGAAACTCGGACTTCTCGATACTTCCATCATCATCGGATATGTACTGATCACGTTTTTGATCGGCTTTTGGATCTCCAAAAAGGCCTCAAAGGGGATCAAGTCCTATTTTCTGGGGGATAACCAATTGAAATGGTGGATGCTGGGCTTCAGCAACAGTTCGGGTATGTTCGATGTGAGCGGAGCTGCCTGGATGGTGAGCATGGTATTCATCTACGGGGTCAATGTATACTGGCAGCAATGGGCCTGGCCGGTCTGGAACCAGGTTTTCCTGATGATGTTCCTGAGCATCTGGCTGCGACGCAGTCAGGTGATGACCGGTGCGGAATGGATCAACTTCCGGTTCGGGTACGACCGCGGGGCACGTGCCAGTCATATCATTACCGTTGTATTCGCGGTAATCGTCGCTGTTGCCTTCATTGCGTACATGACAGTGGGTGTCGGCATTTTCGCCGATGCCATCCTGCCCTGGGACCTTTCGGCAGCGTGGGGCGGCATCACCATCAGCAGTGAGCAGACGTATGCGCTCATCATCATCCTGGCTACAGCCGTGTACAGTGTCAAGGGTGGGATGTACAGCGTGGTCGCCACTGAGATCATCCAGTACTTCATAATGATCGCCAGCTGCATCCTGATCACATACTTTGCAATGACCCTGGTCGATCCTCAAACGATCACTGATTTTTTCCCGGCCGGGTGGGATCGGCTTCGGGTGCAGACCCGTGTCGATCTCGACTGGAATGCCAAGTGGTCCGCCATCAACAAGGTGATCGACGACAGTGGCTTCCGTTCCTTTGCCCTTGTTTTCGGTATGATGGCTTTCAAGGGGATCTGGGCCAGTCTTGCCGGCCCCCTGCCCAGCTATGACATGCAGCGTATCCTGTCCACCCGGAGTCCGAAGGAGGCGGTGAAGATGAATGCCTTCACGATGATCGTTCTGTACGTGCCTCTCTATCTCCTCGTGGCCAGTATTCTCGTTCTCGGAGTGCATTACTTTTCGGTTGACCAGATGAGCAAGGAGGGCAGTCCGAATCTCGGTGCCCTGCTGGGTATGGTCATCGCCCAATTACCCGCTGGTGCAAAAGGGTTGATCATGGCCGGTATGCTTGCTGCATTCATGAGTACGTTCAGTGCCTTTGTGAACAGTGGCCCGGCCTATATCGTAAATGACATATACAAGAGGTACATTCGTCCGGATGCGGAGCCCCGGGCCTATTTGAGGATGAGTTACTGGTCCAGTGCCTTGATCGTATTGATCGGACTGGGGATCGGACTTTTCCTGAAGAATGTGGAGACGATGTTCGATATCATCACCGGCGGCCTCTATGCCGGATTCGTCGTACCCAATGTGCTCAAGTGGGTTTGGGGACGCCTCAATGGGTGGGGCTACTTTGCCGGTATGCTGACCGGTACGCTCACCTCGTTGTTCTTCATCTTCACCTGGGCCGATCTCAGCGGTGGCCAGCATATGGTGATGAGCTTCCCGTATAATATGGCATTGAGTCTCACCGCTGCGGTATCGGTATCCTATCTCACACGACGGCAGGACGAGGGTTCCCTGCAACGCTTTTACGAGCGTACCAATCCTTGGGGTTTCTGGCGCCCCGTGCGTGAACAGGTAACGGCCCTCAACCCGTCTTTTCGTCCGAACCGCGACTTCCGTATCGACCTGCTCAACGTGGTGCTCGGAATCGTCTGGCAGATGACACTCATCGTGATGCCCATCTATTTCGTCATCCGGCAATACCGAAGCGCCTTCGCATTACTGACCCTATGTCTGTTGCTTACCGTTATCCTCAAATTCACGTGGTACGACCGGATCAAAAAGATGGAGTCATGATGCGCAGCTTTTCAGTTCTGATCGGATTGCTGGTAGGCGGCGTCCTTTTTTCGCAGGCTCGGTATGACTCCTCTTATCGGTTTTACTACTACGATCAGAAAGTAAGTCTGTTCCATGCCGCCCCGCAACGGGATGATGCGGTTGTCTGGCTGGGCGACAGCATCACCGATGGTTGCGAATGGGCGGAGTTGTTTCCGGGAGTTGTGGCCCTCAACCGGGGCATCAGTTCCGATAATACGTTCGGGGTGCTGAACCGGATCGGGGAAGTCACCCGCCGCCGCCCGGCCAAGTTATTCATCCTGATCGGCATCAACGATATTGCCCGCGGGATCCCCGATGATGTCATCCTGCGCAACTACGCCCATATCCTCGACAGTGTCCGGCTGCAATCGCCCCGTACCCGGGTGATCGTGCAAAGCCTGTTGCCCACCAACAACTCCTTCCGCGATTTCAAGAACCACCAGAACAAGGAGGAGCGCATCGCATCCGTGAACCAGAGGCTGAAGCAGCTCTGTGCCGAACGCGGTCTGTATTACCTCGACCTGCATGGTGCCTTTGTCGATCCGGAAGGAAAGCTGAACCGGCAGTATACGAATGACGGTCTGCATCTGACAGGAGCCGGATACCTGAACTGGAAGGCCGTACTTTTGAAATATAAACTGATGTGACATGCGGATCACGGCCACCTTTATCGACGAGATCAGTCATGATATTCCCCATCAGAACTGGGGCCCTGCGGAGTGGGAGCGTGACTTTCGCCATATGAAAGCCGCCGGGATCGATACCGTGGTCATCATCCGCTCGGGCTATCGTCGGTTCCTCACGTATCCCTCTACGTATCTGATCAATGAGCTGGGCTGTTTCGCACCACCCATCGATCTCATCGAACTGTTCCTGACACTGGCCGATACACATCAGCTTAAATTTTATTTTGGGCTGTATGACAGTGGCCGGTACTGGGATACGGGTAACATGCAGCATGAGATCGAGGCCAACCGGTTCGTGATCGATGAAGCCTGGCAGCGGTACGGTCATCACCCCTCTTTTCAGGGGTGGTACCTGTCGATGGAGATCAGCCGCAAGACCAAGGGAGCCATCGCAGCATTCCATGCGCTGGGAAAGCAGTGCAAAGAGATCAGCGGCGGGCTGGCCACATTCATCTCCCCCTGGATCGACGGGCGGAAAGCGGTGCTGGCGGCTTCGTCTGAGCTCACAAAATCCGATGCCATTACCTTGCTAGAGCATGAAAAGGAGTGGGATGAGATCTTCGACGGGATACGGGGTGTGGTGGATGCGGTTGCCTTCCAGGACGGCCATGTCGACCTCCACGAACTCGACCAGTATCTGGCGGTCAACAAGCGACTGGCTGACACATATGGCCTCCAGGCATGGACCAACTGCGAATCATTCGACCGCGATATGCCTATCAAGTTCCTTCCCATAAAGTTCGAGAAGCTGCGGCTCAAACTGGAGGCAGCCCGCCGCGCCGGTTATGAAAAGGCCATCACCTTCGAGTTCTCCCATTTTATGAGTCCGCAGTCGATGTATCCTTCCGCCCATCATTTGTTCAATCGTTATATGGAATACACGCAGCAGCTATGATCCGGTTCTGCATCCTGTGCATCTCACTCTGTTCGCTTTGGCCGGCCGAGGCACAGCCTTCCCGTACCATTCGGGGCACCTGGATCACCAACGTAGGGAGTGATGCGCTGCGTACCAAGAAGCAGGTGCGCCGAACTGTTGCGCTGTGCAAACGAAATGGCCTTACCGATCTGTTCGTTGTGGTCTGGAACAACGGTGTGACTCTGTATCCCAGCGATGTCGTACGCAGTCACATCGGTATCGCGCAAGACACGGTGTATGCCGGGTTCGATCCAATCGATCATATCGTTCGGGTGGCGCATCGGGCAGGACTGAAGGTCCATGCCTGGTTCGAATTCGGCTTTTCCTACTCGTACAAGGACAGTAATTCCCGCTGGCTGGAGCGCCACCCGGACTGGGTGGGGCGGGATAACCAAGGCCATCTGCTCCGGAAAAACGGTTTTTACTGGTGGAATGCCCTGCACCCCGAGGTGCAGGCGTTCATGGAGCAATTGGTTCTGGAAGTTGTTCAGCGTTATGCAGTAGATGGCATTCAGGGAGATGACCGGTTACCGGCCATGCCGGCCGAAGGTGGGTATGATGCTTTTACCCGGCAGCTCTATGCCTCGGAGCAGGGGGGTGCATCGGTACCGGCCGATCCGCGAGCCGCACCTTTTCTGCAGTGGAAGGCCGATAAGCTCAGTGCCTTTGGAAAGCGTTTGTACCTGGCCGTGAAATCCCGCCGGTCCGATTGTCTGGTGTCCTGGGCCCCGAGCATCTATCCCTGGAGCAAGGAGCAATACCTGCAGGATTGGCCGGCCTGGCTGAACGGAGGATATGCCGATCTGATCATTCCGCAATTGTATCGCTACAAGGCCGATGCCTATGAAAAGATCGTCCGCGAGTTGGCCAGTCAGGTTACGCCTCCACAGCGCTCCAAACTGGTACCGGGTATCCTCACCTCGTTGGGGGATGGCTATCAGGCCTCCCGTCCACTGATGGATACTATGGTCCGGCTGAATCGGGAGCTGGGTTTTGACGGTGAGGTATTCTTTTACTTTGAGACACTCAGACGGATCAAAGGAACATTCTATAACGAGAAAAAATAAACTTTCCATGCCAACGATCATCCGATTCAGCTTCTTGCTCCTGGTAATGACCTTCATTTCCTGTTCGAAGAAATCCTCCGGTGGCGGAGGTGGTGGCGGCACGCCG